>DNCF01000190.1 GCA_003484545.1 Massilia sp.
GCGCCGCTGGCGGCCGCGCTGCCGGCGTGAACACCTTGCGGGCGCGGGTTTTGCCCCTCGCGCCCGTACGTACGTTTGCGCTACACTGGGTTGCAACAGCAACCTATTGGAGAAACCCACTGTGACCGCACCACAAGAAGCCAGCCAAGACCTCTGGAACCACGACCTCGCCCCGACAGGCGTCGCGCAGCGCACCTGGCGCTGGTATCACTTCGCTGCGCTCTGGGTCGGGATGGTGATCAGCATTCCCGCCTACATGCTCGCATCGAGCCTGATCGAAAGCGGCATGTCGGCCTGGCAGGCGGTGGTGACGGTGTTCCTGGCGAACGTGATCGTGCTGGTGCCGATGCTCCTGATCGGCCACGCCGGCACCAAGTACGGCATTCCCTACGCGGTGCTGGCGCGCTCGTCCTTCGGCACCCGCGGCGCCCGGCTGCCCGCCTTCCTGCGCGCGGTCGTGGCCTGCGGCTGGTACGGCATCCAGACCTGGTTCGGCGGCAGCATGATCTATACCCTGCTCGGCGTGCTGCTGGGCGCTCCGATCGGCGGCGACGCGCTGCCGGGCCTGGGCATCAACGGCGGCCAGCTGGCCTGCTTCCTGGCCTTCTGGGCGATCCAGATGTACTTCATCGTGCACGGCATGGAGTCGATCAGGAAGCTCGAGACCTATACCGCGCCTTTGAAAATCGCGATCTGTTTCCTGCTGCTGTGGTGGGTGTACGACAAGGTCGGCGGCTTCGGCCCGCTGCTGGACCAGCCTTCCGCTTTCGTCGAGGGCGGCCCGAAGGCCGGCCTGTTCTGGTCCGTGTTCTGGCCTTCGCTGACGGCCATGATCGGCTACTGGGCCACGTTGGCCCTGAACATCCCCGACTTCACCCGCTTTGCGAAAACCCAGCGCGACCAGGTGGTCGGCCAGACCCTCGGCCTGCCGCTGCCCATGGGCCTGCTGGCGGCGCTGGCCGTGACCGTCACCTCGGCCACCATCGTCCTCTACGGCAAAGCCCTGTGGGACCCGGTCGACGTCGCCAGCCGCATGACCGGCGTGGCCGTGCTGGTGGCCCTGCTGATCCTCCTGATCGACACCGCCAGCGTCAACCTGGCCGCCAACCTGGTCGGCCCGGCCTATGACTTCTCGGCGCTGTCGCCGAAGCGCATCTCCTACCGCGTCGGCGGCTACATCACCGCCGGCATCGCGCTGGCCATGATGCCCTGGAAGATCCTCGAGTCGACCCAGAACTACATCTTCATCTGGCTGACCGGCTATTCGGCGCTGCTCGGGCCGATCGCCGGCATCATGATCGTCGACTACTACTTCATCCGCAAGACCACGCTCGACGTCGACCAGCTGTACCGCGAAGGCGGCAGCTATTCGTACAAGAGCGGCTGGAACGTCGCCGCCGTCGTCGCCTTCGCGGCCGGCGTGCTGCCGAACATCCCCGGCTTCCTGAACGCGGCGCTGCCGGCCTCGTTCCCGGAAGTGAGCGAGACCTTCAAGACCATCTATACCTATGCCTGGTTCGTCGGCGTGGTGATCGCGGCGATCGTGTACGGCCTGATGATGAAGGGCCGCACCGCGCCGGTGACCGTGAACGGCAGGGCCAACAGGGCGAACAACTACCCAACCTGACAAGGAGTGTCCATGACGACGATTATCCGTGGCGGCACCATCGTGAACGCCGACCGCGCCTTCCGCGGCGACGTGCTCTGTTACGGCGACAAGATCGTGGCCGTCGGCGAGAGCATCGACGCCCCGGCCAATGCCACGGTGATCGACGCGGGCGGGCAGTACGTGATGCCGGGCGGGATCGACACCCACACCCACATGCAGCTGCCCTTCATGGGTACGGTAACGGCCGACGACTTCTTCACCGGCACCGCGGCGGGCCTGGCGGGCGGCACCACGACCATCATGGACTTCGTCATTCCCGACCCGAAGCAGTCGCTGCTCGAGGCCTATCGCACCTGGCGCGGCTGGGCGCGCAAGGCCGCCGCCGACTACACCTTCCACGTGGCCGTGACCTGGTGGGACGATTCGGTGTACGCCGAGATGGGCACCCTGGCGCGCGAGCACGGCGTGAACAGCTTCAAGCACTTCATGGCGTACAAGAACGCGATCATGGCCGACGACGAGACGCTGGTGAAGAGCTTCCGCCGCGCCCTGGAGCTGGGCGCGATACCGACCGTGCATGCCGAGAACGGAGAGCTGGTGTTCCAGCTGCAGCAGGAACTGCTGGCCAGGGGCATCCGCGGCGCCAAGGCGCATCCGCTCTCGCGCCCACCCGAGGTGGAGGCGGAAGCGGCGAACCGCGCGATCGCGATCGCCAACGTGCTCGGCACGCCCATCTACATCGTGCACGTGTCCTGTGCCGAGTCGCTGGACGCCATCGTGCGCGCCCGCGCCAAGGGCCAGCGCGTCTACGGCGAAGCGCTGGCCGGCCACCTGGTGATCGACGACAGCGTCTACCAGAGCGAGGACGAGGATTTCGCGCGCGGCCACGTCATGAGCCCGCCGTTTCGCAGCCCCCACCACCAGGACGCGCTGTGGCAGGGTCTGCGGGGCGGGAACCTGCACACCACCGCGACCGACCACTGCACCTTCTGCGCCGAGCAGAAAGCGGCCGGCAAGGACGACTTCACGCGCATCCCGAACGGCTGCGGCGGCGTCGAGGAGCGCATGGCGGTGGTGTGGGACGCCGGCGTGAACAGCGGCCGCCTGACCCCATCCGAATTCGTGCGCGTCACCTCCACCAACGCCGCCCAGATCTTCAACATGTACCCGCGCAAGGGCGTGATCGCGGTCGGCGCGGACGCCGACCTCGTGGTCTGGGACCCGAACGGCACCCGCACGATCTCCAGCAAGACCCAGTTCGCCAAGGGCGGCTTCAACGTGTTCGAGGGCCGCACCGTGCGCGGCATCCCGACCCACACGGTGGCCGCCGGCAAGCTGGTCTTCGAGCGCGGCGACCTGCGCGCCGAGGAAGGCGCCGGCCGCCACGTCGACCGCCCGGCTTTCGCCTGAGCTTGACCCGTAGGGTGGGCGGCTCCGCCGTCCACGCGTTCAATGAACGGCGGCACACCGCGTATCGAACGAAAGTTGCCGTCTAATCCGGAGACAAACATGCCCGACACCCTGCGCATCAACGGCCAACGCCTGTGGCACTCCCTGATGGAACTGGCGCAGATCGGCGCCACCGAGAAGGGCGGCGTCAAGCGCCTCGCCCTGACCGACCTCGACCGCCAGGGCCGCGACCTCGTGGTCCGATGGGGGCGCGAAGCCGGCATGAGCATTACGGTCGACAAGATCGGCAACGTCTTCATGCGCCGGGAAGGCCGCAACGCCGCTCTCGCCCCGATCGTCACCGGCAGCCACGTCGACACCCAGCCCACCGGCGGCAAGTTCGACGGCAACTACGGCGTGCTGGCCGGCCTGGAAGTGGTGCGCACCCTGAACGACAACGGCATCGTGACCGAAGCCCCGATCGAGGTCGCCTTCTGGACCAACGAGGAAGGCTCGCGCTTCGTGCCGGTGATGATGGGTTCCGGTGTCTTCTGCGGCGCCTTCAGCCTGGAGACCGCCTACGCCGCCAAGGATGTCGAGGGCAAGACCGTGCGCGAGGAGCTGGAACGCATCGGCTACCTGGGCGAGGAGGAACCGGGCAAGCACCCGATCGGCGCCTATTTAGAGACCCATATCGAGCAGGGCCCGGTGCTGGAAGACGCCGACAAGGTGATCGGGGTGGTGCCGGCGGTGATGGGCCTGTCGTGGTACGACTGCACGGTCAGTGGCATGGAAGCGCACGCCGGGCCGACGCCGATGGGCCTGCGCCGCGACGCGCTGCAAGTCGCCACCACCATCATGCAGGAGACCGTGGCGATCGCGAACCGCTATCCGCCCTACGGCCGCGGGACGGTCGGCATGGTGCAGGTGTTCCCGAACAGCCGCAACGTGATTCCGGGCCAGGTCAAGTTCAGCATCGACCTGCGCAACGTGAACGACGAACTGCTGAACACCATGCACGAAGAGATGCTCGCCTTTGTCGCCAGGACACGCGAGCAGACCGGCCTGGCTATCGAGATCGAGCGCGTTTCCTACTATCCGCCTTGCCCCTTCCACCCGGACTGCGTGAACGCCGTGCGCGCCGCCACCGACAAACTCGGTTACTCGACCATGGACGTGGTCTCCGGCGCCGGCCACGACGCCATCTACGCGGCGCGCGTCGCCCCGTCCGGCATGATCTTCGTGCCCTGCAAGGACGGCATCAGCCACAACGAGATCGAGGACGCGAAGCCCGAGCACCTGGAGGCGGGCTGCAACGTGCTGCTGCACGCGATGCTGGAGCGGGCGCGGGTAGCCGAATAAGACCGGGGAGGGGACCTGTCCAGCCTGCTTGCGGCGAACCCGGCTAGAATGCCCGCATGCCGAGCAAACTTCCCACTTTCCCCGGTCCGCTGACCGCGCGCGGCGCCGTGCTGGCGGTGCTGCTATCGAACGAGGACCAGACCGGCGCCGAACCGCTGCAGGGCCGCGTGACCCTGGCTGCCATCGTGCGGACCCTGAAGCGCAAGTACAACTGGCCGATCGAGACCCACAGTTTTCCGGCGAACGCCGCCGACGGCCGCGCCACCTGGGCCACGGTCTACAGCCTGCCGCAGCCTGTGATCGACGCGGCGCTGGAGCGCGGCGGGCGCGACTGGCTGCGTTCGCGGAAAGTGGCGCGGCGCGGCCTGGCCCGGCTCGACGAATGAGCGACGGCAGGAGCCTGCTTTCAATGGCCGCCGGACCTTTGATGTAGCTCATACCTGTCGCCGCTTGCCGCGCTTGTCTGGGCCCGGCATGGCGTCCTAATTTGTAAGGATGCAGGTCAATGAAGGCCGGATAGCGCGCCGCCGCCGGGCGGGTCCGCGCATGATGCGCCGGCTGCCGCAACGAGGGGAGGTCGATATGAGCTATCGTCTGGAAGGCCGTCTGCTGGAGGTCTGCAACTGCAAGGTCCTGTGCCCGTGCTGGATCGGCGAGGACCCCGACCACGGCACCTGCCATGCAATCGTCGCCTGGCACATCGACAGGGGCGCCATCGACGGCGTCGACGTCAGCGGCCACACCCTGGCCTCGGTGTCTTTCCTTCCTGGCAACGTCTTGCAGGGTCACTGGCGCGTGGCATTCTTCATCGACGACGACGCCAGCGACGCGCAGATGGATGCCTTGCTGAAGGTGTACAGCGGCAAGGCGGGCGGCGCGATCGCCGACATGGCCAAGCTGATCGGCGAAGTGGTCTCCATCGAGCGCGCGCCGATCCGCTTCACCGTCAACGAGGGCAAGGGCGAGCTCGCCATTGGCGAGGACTATTATGCCGAGCTCGAACCCTACCGCGGACCGAGCGGCGCCACCACCACTCTGACCGAGACCATTTTCACGACCGTGCCGGGCGCGCCAGCGTTTGTGGGCAGGGCGCCGGTCTACCGCTCGCGCAACGAGAAGCTGGGCATCGACCTGAACCTGCGCGACCATAACGCGCTGCAGAGCACCTTCGTGTTCGAGGCATGAGCGGACCGGCCGCGCGCGCGCCGCGCCTGGCGCGCCATTACCGCGTGTTCGTGCCGCTGCTGCTCGGC
>DNCF01000446.1 GCA_003484545.1 Massilia sp.
TCCCAGCAGCAGCCACGGCGTCGAGGATGGCGCGGGCGCGCAGGCCGGCGCCGTGGCTGCTGCTGGGATTGCCGAAATCGTCCTGCAACGCGGCCTGCGCCGCCGCGATGGCGGCCGGCAGGACGGGAGAGGTGGCGTTCGCGTCGAGGTAGATTTCTGCGTCCATAAAAAACTGAAAAATGAGGCTCGGATCGTGTTATTGTTCAGCAATATGTTACGAAGTTGTGTCGAAGCGCACGTTCTATATTCGTCTCATTTAATCCAAAACTAAGCATGTTTGTTCTCATAGTGAGCTATAAATAGAATGAATTCACTAGACAAATTTGATTGCGCCATCCTTGCGGCGTTGCAGGCCGATGCAACGCTGTCGATCTCGGGCCTGAGCGAAAAAGTGGGCCTGTCCAGCACCCCCTGCTGGAAGCGCGTCAAACGCCTGGAGGAAGAGGGCTACATCGAAAGCCGCGTCACCATCGTCAACCGCCACAAGGTCGGCCTGCCGGTCACCGTGTTCGTCAGCGTGCGTACCCGGGAGCACGACGAAAAGTGGCTCGAGCGCTTCGCGGCCGCCGTCGTCGCCCTGCCCGAAGTGCTCGAGTTCCACCGCATGAGCGGCGACGTCGACTACCTGCTGAAAGTAGCCACCACCGACATCGAGGGCTACGACCGCTTCTACAAGAAGCTGATCAAGACCGCCCAGCTGACCGGCGTGTCCTCCGCCTTCTCGATGGAGCAGATCAAGTGCAGCACCGCCCTGCCGCTGGAGCTGATCGCGCACGGCTTGCCTGCCTGAGCCTTCCGCTGTTGGAGACCGCGCGGGTTTTCGACCTGCGCTTTTTCATGCGATGATGGCGGCCGTTCGGATTACTAACGGAGACAGGCTGATGCCATCGAAAATGAACATGGCGCCGCTGGCGCTGGCCGCGCTGCTGTGCGCTTCCAACACCGCACTGGCGCAGGAACAAGTCGTGAAAATCGGCGTGACCGGCCCGCTGTCGGGCGCCAACGCCTTTGCCGGCAAGGACAACGAAAACGGCGTGCGCCTCGCGGTCGAAGACCTGAACGCCCAGAAGATCAAGGTAGCGGGTAAACTGCTCCGCTTCGAGCTGCAATCTGAAGACGACGCCGGCGACCCGAAACAGGGCGTGACGGTGGCGCAAAAGCTGGTCGACGGCGGCGTGAAATTCGTCCTCGGCCCGTACAACTCCGGCGTCGCCATTCCCGCCTCGCGCGTCTACAACGATGCCGGCGCGCTGATGTCCACGGTCGGCACCAATCCGAAGATCACGCAGGCGAACTACAAGACGGTGTTCCGCATCGTCGCCAGCGATTCGCAGGTCGGCGGCTCGATGGCCAGCTACGCCGCGAAAGAACTGAAGGTCAGGAACGTCGGCGTGATCGACGACCGTACCGCCTTCGGCACCGGGATTGCCACCGAATTCAAGCGCCAGGCGCAGGCCGCCGGCATCAAGGTCGCGGGCCACGAATTCACCAACGACAAGGCGAGCGACTTCGCCGCGATTCTCACCTCGCTGCGCGCGAAAAAGGTCGACGCGATCTTCTTCGGCGGTTATGCGCCGCAGGGCGCGCCGATGGCGCGCCAGATGAAGGCGCTCGGCCTGAACGTGCCGCTGCTCGGCGGCGACACCCTGTGCAGCCCCGAGATGGCCAAGCTCGGTGGCCCGGCCGTCGGCGAGAACGTGCGCTGCGCCCAGGCCGGCGCGATCATCGCCAAGCAGCCGGGCGGCCCGGCCTTCCTGACCAAGTACAAGGCGCGCTTCAAGCGCGACCCGGACGTCTACGCCCCCTCCTTCTACGACCAGACCATGTTCATCGCCGAGGCCATGAAAGCGGCGAACAGCACCGCGCCGGCCGCGGTGGCGCAGCAGCTGCGCACGCTGAGCTACCAGGGCGTGGTCGGCACCTACGGCTACGACGACAAGGGCAACCTCAAGAAGACCGCCGTCACCGTCTACACCTTCAAGAACGGCGCGCTGGCGCCACTGGCAAGCTATTAACGGAATCCACATGACTCAGATGTTCAAGCTCGGCGCACTCGCCGCAGCGGCCCTCATCGCCTGCGCCCCGGCGCTCGCGGCCGAACAGCCGGCAAGCAGCGCGGCCAAACAGGCCGCCGCCAACCCGCAAGCCGGCAAGGCCCTCAACCTGCTCGCCGACGAGTACTACGACGCGGTGGCGCGCTTCGACCCGGTGTCCGCCAGCGAAAGCGGCGACAACCGCTTCATCGACCAGATCGGCATGTCGATCGCCCCGCAGGAACGGGCTAAACAGTTTGCACGGTATAAAGCGTTCCAGAAGCGCCTGCGTGCGATCAAGCGCGACCAGCTGAACAGCCGTGACCAGACCAGCTACGACATCCTCGACTACGAGTTGACCACGGCGCTGCGCTTCGAACCCTTCCCCGAGCACCTGCTGCCGATCAACCAGATGGACAGCCTGCCGGTCACGCTCGCGAACTACGCCAGCGGCCAGGGCGCCCAGCCGCTGACCAGCGTGAAGGATTACCGCGCCTACGCCAGCCGCCTGGACCAGCTCGGCCCGTGGATCGACCAGGCGATCGCCAACATGCGCGAAGGGATCAAGCGCGGCATCGTGCATCCGAAATCGGTCATGAGCTCCGCCCTGCCCCAGTTCCGCCAATTGGTCGCCAGCTCGCCTGACGCGAGCATCTATTATTCGCCGGTGAAGAACTTCCCGGCCGGGTTCTCGGATGCCGACAAGCGCAGCCTGACCAAGCTGTATGGCGACATCATCGGCGCCAAGCTGAATCCGGCGCTGGCGCGCCTGTCCACCTTCCTCGAGAAGGAATACATCCCGGCCGCGCGCACCAGCACCGGCTGGAACGCGCTGCCGAACGGCGCCGACTGGTACACCGTGCGCGTGGCGAGCCAGACCACGACCAGCTTGAGCCCCGCGCAGATCCACGAGATCGGCCTGAAGGAAGTGGCGCGCATCCAGGGAGAGTATGGCCGCATCGGTCCGAAGATGGGCTACACCGGCCCGGCCGCCGGCCTGCCGGCCTGGGTCTCGCAGCAGGCGAAATACAAGCCCTTCAAGACCGACCAGGAAGTCATCGACGTCTACCGCAAGCTCGACGCCCAGCTGCGCACCAAGCTGCCGTCGATGTTCCACCTGATGCCGAAATCCCCGCTCGACCTGCGCCTCGAACCGGAACTGAGCCGCGCCACGGCCTCGGACCACTACACGCCGCCGGCCGTGGACGGCTCGCGTCCGGGCGTGTTCTGGTCGGTCGTGAACGACCCGCGCCAGTACGGCAGCACCGGCATGGTCACGCTCTACCTGCACGAAGGCCAGCCCGGCCACCACTTCCACATCGCCCTGGTGCAGGAACTGGGCCTGCCGAACTTCCGCAAGTTCGGCGGCAACAACGCCTTCACCGAAGGCTGGGCGCTGTACGCGGAAACCCTGGGCAAGGACATGGGGCTGTTCGACAAGCCGGAAGATTATTTTGGCCACTTGAACGACGAAATGTTGCGCGCCGCGCGCCTGGTGGTCGACACCGGCATGCACACCAAGGGCTGGACGCGCGAACAGGGCATCCAGTACTTCCAGGAGACGCTGGGCTACAGCGAAGCCGATTCGCGCGCACAGATCGAGCGCTACATGGTCTGGCCAGGCCAGGCGCTGGGCTACAAGATCGGTTCGCTGAAGATCATGGAACTGCGCCGCCGCGCGGAAAGCGCGCTGGGAGATAAATTCGACATCCGCAAGTTCCACGACATCGTGCTGGGTGAAGGGACGCTGCCGCTGTCGCTGCTGGAGGCGAAGGTGGATCGGTGGATTGCGCAGAGCAAGTAAGAGCTCGATGCTTCGCTTCGGACGTTCGGCGCAATTGAAGAACGCCCGAAGCAAAAACAGTGCTTGCCCCGCCAGATGAAGTAGCAGTCTGGGCACTCCCGCTGGACCGCTGGGGCAATCGGGGCGGTTGCCTGCTCCGCTATTGGTCTATTTGATCCGCGTGGGCACGGAGCGCCTACGCCGGCCGCGCCCACCCTACGGGATACGTTGCGGGTAGCGAGACGGTAGCCTTACTTACCGGGCACGATCCGCCACACCACCCCGCCCCCATCGTCCACCACCAGCAGCGCCCCATCCGCCGCCACTTCCACGGCAGCCGGACGCCCCCACACATCGCGGTCGCTGAGCACCATCCCGGTCATGAAGTCCTGGTACTGCCCGGTAGGCACGCCGTTCTTCATGAACACGCGCACGACCTTGTAGCCGGTGCGAATACCCCGGTTCCAGGAGCCGTGCAGCGCGACGAAGATGTCGCCCTCGTACTCCTGCGGGAAGGCGTGCTTCGCGCCTTTCGGCGCCTGGTACACGACCATGCCCAGCGGCGCCGAGTGCGACTGGATCAGCGTGTCGGGCACGATGGTCTTGTCCTTCAGGTCCGGCCGGATACCTTTTAAACGCGGGTCTTCGTTGACGCCGATGTAGTACCACGGCCAGCCGTAGAAGCCGCCCTGCTTCACGCGCGTGACGTAGTCCGGCGGCAGGTTGTCGCCCAGTTCGTCGCGCTCGTTCACGCTGCAGAACAGGTCGCCCGTGGCCGGGTGCACGATCATGCCGACGCAGTTGCGCAGGCCGTTCGCATAGGCGCGGCGGTTCTTGCCATCCGCGTCGAACGCCAGCACCGCGGCGCGCTCGGTTTCTTCACCCCAGGCGGCGCCGATGCCATATTTTGCTTCCCACTGCGCCAGCGGCTGCGGCGGTTGCGGACCGATGCTGGCGGCGACGTTGGTGGCCGAGCCGACCGACAGGAACATGGTCTTGCCGTCCTTCGAGAAGGCGATGGTGCGCGTGACGTGGCCGCCGCTGGTGTCGCTGATCTTCTCGATCACGACTTCCGGCTCGCCCTTGGCCTTCAGGTCGCCCACGCTGTAGGGGAAGCGCACCACCGAGTTGACGTTGGCGACGTACAGGTATTGCGGCTTGTCGGCCGGCCACAGGGCCATGCCGTAGGGGCGCGACAGGCCGGTGGCATACACGCTGACCGTCTCTGCCTTCTCGCCGTCTTTCGAACGCAGGACCGTGATCTGGCCCTTGGCGGCTTCCGACAGGATGACGTCGCCGTTCGGCGCGCGCAGCGGCAGGCGCGATTTACCGAGGCCGTCGGCAAAGATGCCGACCTTGAAGCCCGGCGGGACGGCCGGCATGGCGCCGTCGGGACGCTGCGCGAGTTTCGGGCCATTGCCGGCGCTCTCACTGGCATAAGGTTTCACGAGTTCGGTCGGCTTGATACGGTGCAGGTCGCCGGGCTTGTCCTCGGTCCAGGCGGCGCTGTCGGCGGCGGCGCGCTTGTTCGCTGCCGCTGGCGGCATTGCGGCCTTGCCGCTTTGCGTGGCCAGGTAGGCGATCACGGCGGCGCGCTGTTTCGCGTCGGCGATCCCGATCGGCATCGTCGTGCCGGGGACGTCCTTGTTCGGGTCGCGCAGGAAGACCTCGAGTTCTTCGCGGGTCCAGGTTTTGCCGGCCGATCCTGCCTTGGCGAGGGCGTCGCTGTAGTTGTAGCCGGGGACGGCGCCGGCCTTGCGGCCAATGACGTTGAACAGGCCGGGGCCGGCGCGCGAGGACAGTTTGTTGTCGACGGTGTGGCAGCTGGCACAGTTCTGGTTGAAGTAGGTTTGGCCGGGCGATGGGGCGGCGGCTTGTGCGAGGCCGGTGAGCGACAGGCAGGCGGCGGCGATGGCGGCGTGGGTGGTATGTCTCATGTTTTTTTGTTGGCTTTGTTCGGTGTGCGGGCGGTGGGGCTGTTGCCTGCTCTGTTCGTGGTGTGCTTGATCCGCGTGGGCTCGAGAGCCCACCCTACGGGAGACGCCGCGTGTCGGGGGTGCGGCGTTTCACGTGCTTTAGCCCAGCATGAAGACCGGGTAGCGGCGCCACTCGGGTTCGCGGTATTTGGCGCAGTTGGCGAAGATGAAGTCGAGGACGGCTTCCTGGTTGGACAGCAGCGACGGGTTCGCGGCTTTCCAGTCATTGAACTTGGCGGCCAGTTCGGGTTCTTCAACCAGCAGGCGCTCGGCTTCGTCCTCGAACACGTAATCCGAATAGGCTTCCTTCTTCTCCAGCACGCTGTTGAAGAAGCCCCAGCGGAAGAAGCTGTCGTGGGCCAGCGGCTCGAGGGTTTCGACGACGTAGCGCGCCTTGTCCTGGTCCAGCGGGACGATGACGTCGCCGGCGCGCAGCAGGACCTGGCCGCGGCGCTGTTCCAGCTGCACGTCGTCGTGGAACATGTGGCCCTCGTAGGCGTTCGGGCGCGAGACGACCGACACGATGTGGTAGTAGCCCACCTCTTCCATGCGGTCCTCGGCGACGCGCTCCATTTTCACGCCGTTCAGTTCCAGGCGCTCGATCGCTTCGCGCCAGGCCTGCGGGATGACGTAGGCTTTCGGGGCCGGTACGGTGATGTCGGCGTTGAAGCGGTTATACCAGGCGATGTCGCGTTCCCAGGGTTTGGAGCGGTCGTAGTACAGGCGGCTATAGTCGCCCAGCACGCTAGGCTTGTAGCCGGCCTCGTAGCCCTTGAAGCGGAAGCTGCCGGGGTTCTGCTCGTCCATCGTCCAGTGGATCGGCCATTCTGCACGGGTGCGGCCCGCCTCTTTCGCCGCGCGGCGCAGCGCCTGGATCTGCGCAGCGTTTTTCACCGTGAAGTCGAGCGCGGTTTCCACCAGGGCGCGCATCGAGTCGTAGCGGTCCTTGAAGGGCTTCAGCATGTGCGTTTCGGGCATGAAACCGATGGTGTGGTGCAGGGCCGCGTAGCCGGTCGAGAAGCGCGCGGTTTCCAGGAAGTCGGCGATGCCGTGGTCCGGGCTGTCCTTGACCGGGTTCACATACGGGCAGGTCGGCCAGCCGCGCGCTTCCATCTGTTCGTACATCGCCGGCAGCATGGTGTCGCGCAGGAAGCCGCCGAGGTCTCCGCCCAGCTTGTCCGGCTGAGTGTGGATCAGGGTCATGGTGTAGCTGTAGTCGGCGCCGTTCGAGGTATGGGTGTCGACCATCACGTCCGGGTCCCAGGACGTGAAGAACTTGTTGAAGACCTGGGCCGTCAGGGTGTCGCACTTGACGAAGTCGCGGTTCAGGTCGAGGTGGCGGCTGTTGCCGCGGAAGCCGAACTGCTCCGGGCCATCCTGGTTCACGCGCGAGGTATTCGCGCGGTTCAGGCTGCCGTCGACGTTGTAGAGCGGGATGAAGATGAACACGGTCTCGCCCAGTGCGGCCAGGCGCGACGGCTGCGTGCAGAAGTCGCGCACCAGCGCCATGCAGCCATCGACGCCTTCCGGCTCGCCCGGGTGGATGCCGTTGTTGTTGAAGAAGACCGGACGCCCGCTCTGCTTGATCGCTTCGCGGCTGAACACGCCGTCGCTGCTGACCACGCCCGCGTGGATCGGCACGCCCGCGTCCGAGGTGCCGATTGCGCCGAAGCGCAGCACGCTCGGGTAGCGGCGCGCCAGTTCTTCGTACCAGGCGATGCAGTCGCTCCAGGTGGTGGTCTGGTTCTGGTTGCCCAGTTCGTAGGGCGTCTTCAATTCGTTCGACATGGGGATCCGGCTAGGGTGGTTGGACTAAAACGTTACGATACAGGAGTTGGACTCGTCAGTGGCAAGGTGATCTCGACCGTGGTGCCGCGCCGCGGGGCCGAGCGCACCGCCATCGTGCCGCGCAGCGCATACACGCGCTCGCGCATGCCGATGATGCCGATGCCCTCGGAGCTGACAGCCGGATCGAAGCCGTTGCCGTCGTCCTCGACCGCGATGCGCAGCACCTCGTGCGCGTCGTCGAGCACCAGCGTGACCTGGGCGTTCGACGCCTGTGCGTGCTTCATCACGTTCGACAGCGCTTCCTGCACGATGCGGTAGGCCGAGATCGCCAGCTCGTTGCCGAGGCGAGAGAAATCACCCTCGGAGTGGAAGGCGAAGCGGCAGCCGGAACCGCTGTCGTAGTGGCGCAGCATCTCCTCCACCGCACCGTGCAGGCCGAGCATGTCGAGCACTTCGGGACGCAGGCGGCGCACCAGGCGCCGGCCGTTGGCGTACAGGTCGAGCGCCAGGCGCGTGATGGCCTGGGCCTTGGTGCGGATTTCCTCGATCTCCGGACCCGCGTCCGCCGCATGGCTTGCTTTCCCGGCGAGCGTGCCGATGCTCTGCGCCTCCAGCCGCACCGCGATCAGCGAGGCGTTCAGCTCGTCGTGGATCTCGACCGCGATGCTCTTGCGCTCGTCCTCGATGATGCTGTTCACCTTCTGGATCAGCTTGCGCTTGTCGGCGTCGGCGCGCAGCGCCTCGTTGCGCGATGCGAGCAGCTCGCGCGTGCGCTCTTCCACCTTGTTTTCCAGGTCCTGCTTCGACTGGTCGAGCGCCACCGACATCTCGCCGATCGAGGCCTGCAGTTCGCCGACCTCGCCGCCGGTCGTCACCGGCAGGTTGACCCGGAAATTCCCGCCGCGGATCTCGCGCAGCGCGCCAATCGCGTCGCGCAGGGGCAGCGTCAGCGAACGCGCCAGCACCCAGGCCAGCAC
>DNCF01000314.1:0-2897 GCA_003484545.1 Massilia sp.
CAGCGCGCGCATCTTGGCCAGGCCCTGCAGGGCGGCCTGGCGCGGGTTCGAGGCGCTGCGCACGTTGCTGAACGAGGCCACGTTGCCGAACGAGAGGCCGGCGTAGTTGTGCGACGGGCCGACCAGGCCGTCGAAGTTGTATTCGCGAGCGTTACGCATGGATGAGAAGCTCAATCAAAAGCTCAGACCAGGCGACAGCTTGGCCGGCATTTCAAGTTCGGAAGTCTCGATCGAGGCCACCGGATAGGCGCAGTAGTCGGCCGCATAATAGGCGCTCGGACGGTGGTTGCCCGACTTGCCGACGCCGCCGAAGGGCGCCGAACTGGCCGCGCCCGTGGTCGGACGGTTCCAGTTGACGATGCCGGCGCGGGCGCGCACCGCGAAGCGCTTCCACAGTTCTTCCGACGGCGACAGCAGGGCCGCGGCCAGGCCGAACTCGGTGGCGTTGGCGACCTTCAGCGCGCTGTCGAAATCCTTGACGCGGATGATCTGCAGCAGCGGACCGAACCACTCTTCGTCCGGGATGCCCTGGGCGTCGGTGACGTCGACGATGCCGGCGGTGACGAAGCCGGCATTCGGGTCGAGCTGGCGCATCTGCAGCAATACCCTGCCGCCCTTTTCCGCCATTTCGGCCTGGGCCTGCACCAGGCGCGCGGCGACCGCGGCGGATACGACCGGACCCATGAACGGCTGCGGCTCGGCATTCGACGGACCGACCTGCAGCTTGGCTGCCACTTCGACCAGGCGGTCGATGAAAGCCTGGCCTTCCGGCGTATCCTGGACCACCAGGCGGCGCGCGCAGGTGCAGCGCTGGCCGGCGGAGATGAAGGCCGACATCACGGCGTGGTGGACGGCGGCGTCGATGTCCTTGACATCCCACACCACCAGCGGATTGTTGCCCCCCATTTCCAGCGCCAGCATCTTGCCCGGCTGGCCGCCGAACTGTTTATGCAGGGCGGCGCCGGTCTGGCTGCTGCCGGTGAACAGCACGCCGTCGATCAGGGAATTGGCGCCCAGGGCGATGCCGGTGTTGCGGCCGCCGTTCACCAGGTTCAGCACGCCCGCCGGCAGGCCGGCCTTTTCCCACAGCTGCACGGTCTTCACGGCGGTGCGCGGCGCGTACTCGCTCGGCTTGAACACCACCGTGTTCCCGGCGATCAGGGCCGGCACGATGTGGCCGTTCGGCAGGTGGCCGGGGAAGTTATAGGGGCCGTAGACGGCGAACACGCCGTGCGGACGGTGGCGCAGCACGGCGTTGCCGTCGGCGACCTTGGTGTTGCTTTCGCCGGTGCGCGCGCCGTAGGACTGGACCGAGATGTCGATCTTGTTGGCCATGGTGGCCACTTCCGTGCGCGCTTCCCACAAGGGTTTACCGACTTCCTCGGCGATGATGGCCGCCAGCTCCTCGGCGTGTTCCTTCAGCAGGTCGCGAAAACGCGTGCAGACGGCGATGCGCTCGTCGAGCGGGGTCAGGGCCCAGTCCTCGAACTTGTCGCGCGCGGCCTGGGCCGCGCGCGCCACGTCCTCTTCCGTTGATTCGTTGCTGCTCCAGGTCTGGCGGCCGGTGGACGGATCGATCGTGACCAGTTCCGCGCCGCTGCCGGCGAGCCATTCGCCGTTGATGTAGTTCGACAGGTTAGCCATTGTTCTTCCTTACGTTGAGTGACAGCGTGCGCACCGTGTCGCCCGCCTGGCAATGCAGCAGCGCCAGCTCCTGCGCCGACAGCGCGACCTGCGCGCCCTCGATCGTGGTCTGGGCCAGCACCATCCGGAAATCGTGCAGCTTCGTGTTCGACACCAGCAGGCATTCGGTCTCGCCTTCCGGGCGTCCTTCGCTTGCTACGCGCAGCACGCTGTCGCGCACCGAGCGCAGGTCGGACACGCGGCCCTGCAGCACCGGGCCGGCGTCGAAGATGTCGACGTAGCCGTCGTAGTGCATGCCTTCCTGCTCCAGCAGCTTGCGTGCGGGAAGCGTCGAGCGGTGCACCTGGCCGATCACTTCGCGCGCCGACTGCGGCAGGTAATCGACGTACAGCGGCTGGCGCGGCATCAGCTCGGCGATGAAGGATTTCTTGCCCATCGCGGTCAGGCCGTCGACGTGGTTGAAATCCATCTTGAAGAAGTGGCGGCCCAGGCCCTCGTAGAAGGGGCTGGTGCCGTCTTCCAGCAGGTAGCCGCGCATCTCGGCGATGATCTTCTCGGTGAACAGCTGCTGGAACTGGGCGATGAACAGGAAGCGGCTTTTCGACAGCCACTTGCCGTTGTAGCCGACGCGGTAGTCCGGCTGCAGGAACAGCGAGCACAGTTCGGTCGAACCGGTGAGATCGTTCGACAGGTACAGGGTTTCCATGCGCGTGAACACGTTCAGTTCGCGGCTGGAGTGCACCAGGGTGCCGATGCGGTAGTTATAGAAGGGCTCGGTCAGGCCGACCGCGCCCTTGATCGCGCACACCCCGGCCAGGCGGCCGTTGGTCGTGTCCTCGAGCGCGAACATGTAGTCGCGCTCGTGCGGCGGGATCGTTTCGGCGAACGAGGCGACGGCGCATTCGACGCGGTCGCCCAGCATCTTGCGGTCGGGTTTCAGGGTGGTCATGCCGCCGCCGACCTGGGTAGCCAGGTCGATCAGGGCGTCGAGGTCCGATGCAACGATGGAACGGATGACGAGCATGGTGCCTCTCTCAGAGTCTGACGCAGATGACGGAGTCGCCCGGCGCCACGCCCAGCGCCTGCTGGGCCGCGGCCGGCAGGCAGATGGCGTCGGAAGTATCGCAGGGCGGGCAGGCCACGGTGACGGCGCGGAAACGTTCGGCGCTGGTGGCCACCGCGTAGGTGACGGTGGCGCCATTCCCGCGCGATGCGCTCTCGACGCGGCGCTGCTGCGAGCCGCAGAACGAGCG
>DNCF01000314.1:2932-6256 GCA_003484545.1 Massilia sp.
CGCGTAGGTGACGGTGGCGCCGCCCTCGCGCGACGCGGTCTCGACGCGCCGGTGCTGCGAGCCGCAGAAGGAGCGCAGCGACAGTTTATGGGCCGCCAGGATCGGGCCGCCGTCGAAGATGTCGACGTATTCGTCGGCCTCGAAGCCCTCTTCGGTCAGCAGCTTGAAAGCCAGCTGGCCGCTCGGGTGGATCTGGCCCATCGCCGCCTGGGCATCGCCCGGCAGCAGCGGCACGTAGACCGGATAGTGCGGCATCAGCTCGACGATCAGGGTGCGGTTGCGGGCGCCGCCGATGACGCGTTCGGCCTCGAGGAAATCCATCTTGAAGAACTTGCGGCCCAGCGCATTCCAGAACGGCGACTGGCCGTCGCTGTCGGTCACGCCGGCCAGCGGCACGAAGAAGCGGTCGCCGAAGCGGTGCGGCGCCAGCGCCGCGAACAGCAGGCTCGCGCGCGACAGCAGCGCCGCCTCGATGCCGGCGTGCTCGCGGTCGCGCAGGTTGAAGCCGGCCAGCTGCGAGCAGGCCGTCAGTTCGGAGCACAGCGTCAGCGCATGCACGCTGTGGGAGATGTTCAGGTCACGCGAGACCTGCTGGATGACGTCGTTGCGGAAAGCGAAATAGGTGCCGTTCGAGCCGGCCGAGGCATGCACGGCGGCGGTGCCGACCACCTCGCGGCTGCGCGTATCCTCGAGCACGAACAGGTAAGACTCTTCGCTGGGGATATCGACTTGCGCAGCGAAGGAAGCGATCGAACGCTCGACGAAGGCGGTGATCGCCTCGCGCGTGCGCGGCAGCGTGTGCACTCCCGGCGTCGCCACCGCGGCCAGGCTCTCCAGCGCGCCGATATCCGACAGTTCTACCGGACGGACAACATACATGTGAACTCCCAAAAAACCTGCGTCACTGCGAACACGCCATGGCCCGCGCAGGAGCGCAGGCCATGGGTTACGACACTTCCGTAAGGCGCTTTGCGGATCAGGCGGCGGCCAGGAATTCCTCGACCGCGGCGCGCAGGATGCGATCGGCTTCCGCAATCTGCTCGTCCGACACGATGAGCGCCGGCGCCATGCGCACCACGTCCATGCCGGCCACCAGCAGCATCAGGCCCATCTTCTCGGCGACCTTGGTCAGGTCCTTGGCGCGGCCCTTGTAGCCTTCCGCCATCGGCAGGCCGATCAGGAGGCCCATGCCGCGCGCCTTGCCGAACAGCTGCGGGTAGTCGGCGGACAGCTTGTCCAGGTTGGCAAAGATCTTGGCGCTGGCTTCCTTCACACGCGCCAGGAAGGCCGGCTGGTTGATGGTCTCGATCACGTTCAGGGCGACGGTCGCGGCCAGCGGGTTGCCGCCGTAGGTCGTGCCGTGCGAACCGACGTTGAAGTGCTGGGCGATGTCGTTCGTGGTCAGCATCGCGCCGATCGGGTAGCCGTTGCCCAGTGCCTTGGCGGTGGTCAGGATGTCCGGGGTAACGCCGGTGTCCATGTAGGCGTACAGCGAGCCGGTACGGCCCACGCCCGACTGCACTTCGTCGAAGATCAGCAGGGCGCCGGTCTTGTCGCACAACTCGCGCAGGGCCTGCAGGTATTCCTTGTTACCCGGGATCACGCCGCCCTCGCCCTGGATCGGCTCGACGATCACGGCCGCGACGTCGTCGAGGATGGCGGCGCGCGCCGCTTCGACGTCGTTGTAGGCGATGTGGTTGATTTCCTGCGGCAGCGGCTCGAAGCCTTCGGTGTACTTCGGCTGGCCACCCACCGAGACGGTGAACAGGGTGCGGCCGTGGAAGGACGACAGGCAGGAGATGATGCGCGACTTGTGCGGGCCGAACTTGGTGTGCGCGTACTTGCGCGCCAGTTTCAGGGCCGCCTCGTTCGCTTCCGCGCCCGAGTTGCAGAAGAAGGCGCGGTCGGCGAAGGTCGCTTCGGTCAGGGCCAGCGCCAGGCGCAGGACCGGCTCGTTGGTGTAGCCGTTACCGAGGTGCCACAGGGTGTTCAGTTGCTTGGTCAGCGCGTCGACCAGCACCGGGTTGGCGTGACCCAGGCTCGAAACCGCGATGCCCGAGGTGAAGTCGAGGTAGTGCTTGCCTTCCTGGTCCCACACGTCCAGGCCCGAAGCGCGCACCGGCACCATGCCGGCCGGGGCGTAGGTCGGGACGAGGACTTCGTCGAAGGTCTGCCGAGTGACAGGCCGCGTTGTGACACCCGAATCAAGCTTTGCGTTCATGACTTTTTCCTCATCCATAGAAGTGACAGGCGCGCCTGGAGACGGGCGCCGAACCTGGTCATTATAGGTAGGCGGGGTGGCAAGTTCTTGCAGAAGTGCGACGGGGATTTTCATTTTTGGCCGAAGTTGGTTCGCTTCGGAAAGGGCCACCAGACAGGGTCCAAACTCCAGTTCGCCGCACTATTACTGATTACAACCTCCGATCACAAGCTTTGAAGTTGCATAAAACCCATTGCCAAGATAGCATCTAGTTTATTTTTGGCAATGTTAAGCGTGCATGTATGAATACACAACAAATAAAAGGACTCTGCGGCTGCATTATCGGTGCTGGCTTGGTCTTCATTAGTTACGGCATCTATCAAAATATAACCGGTTCGCAAGAGGTAGTTGCTCTTCATGACGCGATCAAAAGGCAACTTAAGGATCCAGAAAGCGCACAGTTCCGCAACATCATGTTGACTCGTCAAGACAACGGGCTTGCTTGTGGCGAAGTTAACTCCAAGAATAGCCTCGGCGGGTACGTTGGCTTTCATCCTTTCGTACGAAAAAAAGGAGATCAACTCAAGAATGAAGGATACATTTTTGACAATCCACGATACGCTTTATATGATGAAGATTTCAAGAAATGCGTAGCTGTTGGGCGCAAAATTTAACTCTTTATTCGATAGCGCTTTTCGTAATCACGCTTCTAACATACCCCGTCAATTTCCGCCGGAGCGGTGTAACTGGTAGTTTTCGGCCCAGGCCACGCAAAACGTGATACCGACGGCCACCGCGTTGAAAAGGAGTTGCTCAAGCACTCGCGAAGCAGCCGAGCCATGTGACGATCACGCCATTACACAAAACTGACAACTATGTCCGCTCAATGAAGACGCGTTTATTCGGCCAACCTCCGCTGCCTCTCCTCCCGCGGCGTATTCCCGAACAACGCCCCAAACGCCGTCGAAAAGTGCGACCCCGACGAAAACCCGCACATCAGCCCCACCTGCACGATCGAATAATTCGTATCCAGCAGCAGCTGCCGCGCCCGCTTCAGGCGTAGCTCCAGGTAGTAGCGCGACGGCAGGCTGCCGAGATACTGCTTGAACAAGCGCTCCAGCTGC
>DNCF01000313.1 GCA_003484545.1 Massilia sp.
GCCCGTTTCGCCTCCGCCGGCCAAGGCGATCGAAAATTCGCGGCCGGGGGCCGATACCCGCACCGGCGAGTCGAGCAGGCCGCGCCGGATGCCTGCCACGACGGCGGCGCAAGCGCCGGTGCCGCAGGCCAGGGTCTCGCCGGCGCCGCGTTCGTACACGCGCAGTTTTACATGCTGGCGATGCACTACCTGCATGAAGCCGGCATTCACGCGTTTCGGGAAGCGCGGGTGATGTTCGATTTGCGGACCGAACTCGGCCACCGGCGCGTTGTCGACATCGTCGACCGTCTGCACGGCGTGCGGATTGCCCATCGAGACCACGGACACGAACACGGTGTGCTCCGCGCCACCCTGGCGCAGGGACAGCGGCCACAAGGTGTCGCGTCCCTCGGGACGGCCCGTCAGGCCCGCGCTGTCGAAGGGTACGGCGGCCGGTTCCAGCACCGGCGCGCCCATGTCGACCGTCACGCTGCCGTCGTCTTCCAGGCGCGGCTCGATGATGCCGGCCATGGTCTGGACGCGGATGCTGCGTTTATCGGTCAAACCCTTTTCGCTGACGAAGCGGACGAAGGCGCGCGAACCGTTGCCGCATTGCTCGACCTCGCCGCCATCGCTGTTGAAGATGCGGTAGCGGAAATCGCAGCCCGCCTCGAGCGGGCGTTCGACGACCAGGATCTGGTCGGCGCCGACGCCGAAGCGGCGGTCGCCCAGGCGGCGCCACTGGTCCGTATTGAAATCGATCTGCTGGTTGATGGCGTCGATCACGACGAAGTCGTTGCCCGCGCCGTGCATCTTGGTGAACTTGAGTTTCATTCTATAAATCAGTCGTACAGGGAAGGTTCGCCCGGCGGACGGGTCTTGAAGCGTTTGTGGGTCCAGAAGTATTCGGCCGGCGCCTCGCGCACGCGCTCTTCAATGAAGGCGTTCATGCGGCGCGTGGCCTCGACCATGTCGGTGCCCGGGTAGTTTTCCCAGGCCGGGTAGAAGCGCACGCGCCAGCCCTTGTAGTTCGGCAGGAAGGTCGCCACCACCGGGATGACTTTCGCGCCGGTCGTGGCGGCGATGCGGCCCAGGGCCGTGAGCGTCGCGGCCGGCACGCCGAAGAAGGGCACGAATTCGGCGTCCTTCTCGCCGAAGTCCATGTCCGGCAGCATGAAGTAGGGCAGGCCGTCGCGCAGTGCGCGCAGGATCGGCTTGATGCCTTCCTTGCGCGTCACCAGGCGCACCGGGCCATAGCGTTCGCGGCCATGGCGCAGCAGTTTGTCGAAGGCTTCGTTCTTCTGCGGCACGTACATGCTGCACACCGGGATCACGCGCGCGGCGACACCGGCCACGTCCAAGCACACGAAGTGCGGGCACAGCAGGATGGTCGGGCCGGCTTCCATCTCGGCCTGCGGCACCGCCGGCTCGACCTGGATCAGGCTGCGCACGCGTTTTTCCGGCGCCCACCACAAGATGGAACGCTCGAAGACGCTGCGCGAATAGCCTTGGAAGTGACGGTAGGCGATGTTGCGCCTTTCCTTTTCCGACAATTCAGGCATGCACAGCCGCAGGTTGGTCAGGGCGATCTTGCGCCGCTTGCCGAGGATCAGGTAGATCAGGCTGCCGACGGCTTCGCCGAAACGCCCGAGCACGGGCAGCGGCAGCCAGTGCAGCAGCCACATGAATGCGATGGCGATCCTCATGCGACCGCCTCGGCGTGCGGCGCGTCCACGCCCTGCGGTTGCTTGTAGCGGTTGTAGCTCCAGAAATACTGCGCCGGGCAGCGGGAAATCAATTGCTCCATCGCGCGGTTGATGCTGGCCGCCTGTTCGGCCGGGTTGCCCGACAGGTCGCCTTCGAAGGGCACGAAACGCACCACGTAGCCGCGGCCTTGCGGCAGGCGCTCGGCATAGACCAGCAGGATGTCGGCCTTGCCCAGCTGGGCCAGCTTGGCCGGCAGGGTCATGGTGTAGGCGCTGCGCCCGAACCAGGGCGCCCAGGTGCCTTCGCCTTCCTGCGGCACCTGGTCGGGCAGCAGGCCGATCGGCTGGCCGCCCTTGAGGGTCTTGGCCAGGATGCGCACGCCCGACAGGTTGGCCGGGGCCAGGTGCAGGTTGTGGCGCGCCCTGGCGCCTTCAACCAGCGGTTTCAGGGCGCTCTTGCGCGGCGGACGGTACATGACGGTGAGCGCCGTGTGCAGCGCGATCTGCTGGGCGGTCATCTCGAAGCAGCCCAGGTGTGGCGTCAAAAACACAATGCCGCGGCCGGCGTCGAGCGTGCGTTGGACCAGGTCCCAGTTCTCGATGCTCGCATGGCGCGCCACGCGTTCCGGCTTGCCGCACCAGACGAAGGCCAGTTCGACGATGGCCTTGCCGGCCTCGGCGACGGCGGCGCGGCGGTAGGCGCTATAGCCGGCCTGGGCCAGGTTGGCGTCGAGACGGCGGCGATACGAGGGGGAGAGCAGGTAGACCAGCCAACCCAGCGCGGCGCCCAGGGCGTGCAGCAGGCGCAGGGGAAATATGGAGAGAACTCTGAATAGGATAACTAACATGCGATTGATCGGCGTTCAGGACGAGCAGGCCTGCTCTGCCAAAAATTTCTTAAAGGAGCGTAAAATACCACTTTACGCAGGATCCGCCGAGTTAATAGACAACTTGCGAAGCGGAATATAAATGTCGCTAAAGCGTCGCAGGCATATGTTGCTGCGGCAGTTTTTTGAACAGTAACAGGAGCCTTCATGTCCAACGACTACCTCTTCACTTCCGAATCCGTCTCGGAAGGCCATCCCGATAAAGTTGCCGACCAGATCTCGGACGCGATCCTCGACGCGATCTTCGAGCAGGACCCGCGCGCCCGCGTCGCCGCCGAAACGCTGTGCAACACCGGCCTGGTGGTGCTGGCCGGCGAGATCACGACCCACGCGAACGTCGATTATATTCGCGTCGCGCGCGACACCATCAAGCGCATCGGCTACGACAACACCGACTTCGGCATCGACTACAAGGGTTGCGCCGTCATGGTCTGCTACGACAAGCAGTCGCCGGACATCGCCCAGGGCGTCGACGAAGGCGCCGGCATCGACCTCGACCAGGGCGCGGGCGACCAGGGCCTGATGTTCGGTTATGCCTGCGACGAGACCGCCGAGCTGATGCCGGCCGCCATCCACTACGCGCACCGCCTGGTCGAGCGCCAGTCGCAGCTGCGCAAGGACGGCCGCCTGCCATGGCTGCGCCCGGATGCGAAATCGCAGGTCACGCTGCGCTACGTCGACGGCCGCCCGGTCGCGGTCGACACCGTGGTGCTCTCGACCCAGCACCATCCGGACGTCACCCACTCGCAGATCGAGGAAGCCGTGATCGAAGAGATCATCAAGCCTATCCTGCCGCGCGAGTGGCTGCAGGACACGCGCTACCTGGTCAACCCAACCGGCCGCTTCGTCATCGGCGGCCCGCAGGGCGACTGCGGCCTGACCGGCCGCAAGATCATTGTCGACACCTACGGCGGCGCGGCGCCGCACGGCGGCGGCGCGTTCTCGGGCAAGGACCCGTCCAAGGTCGACCGCTCGGCCGCCTACGCCGCGCGCTACGTGGCGAAGAACATCGTCGCCGCCGGCCTCGCGCGCCAGTGCCAGGTGCAGGTCAGCTACGCCATCGGCGTGGCCAAGCCGATCAACATCACCGTCTACACCGAAGGCACGGGCGTGATCTCCGACGAGAAGATCGCCCAGCTGGTGATGGAACACTTCGACCTGCGCCCGAAAGGCATCGTGCAGATGCTCGACCTGCTGCGCCCGATCTACGCCAAGACGGCCGCCTACGGCCACTTCGGCCGCGAAGAGCCGGAGTTCACCTGGGAGCGCACCGACAAGGCCGCGCTGCTGCGCGCGGAAGCGGGCCTGGCGTAAAGCGTTGGAAAAGCGGCCGTCAGCCTGAAGGCGGATGGCCGTTCGTAGGGTGGGCACCTGTGCCCACGCGGTATGGTGCTTCTGCGTACCACTGGCATTGTCGAGAATTCGACCGGCTCGCGTATCAGCTTAGAAGGCTGATGCTCCAACGGCTTCGGTCACGGTCGGAGGTGCAAACGTGCCATACCGCGTGGACTCGGGAGTCCACCCTACGAAACTCGCGTGGTATGGCCCACCCCCGGTGGGCATGGGTTCCATACCGCGTGGGTTCAAGAACCCGCCCTACCACACCCCATGTTGCAGGTGCAGCAAATCCGGCGCGGCCAACGCCAATCCCGGCCTTGGTCGTGCTAAACTACCCCGTTCCGAGGAGCGTTGCGACGAAAGAATCCTCTTTCGCCAGGCTCGGATATCAAGCAACCGCGCTCACGTTACTTTTTTCTAACTGAAAGGAGGGCGTGATGAGCGCCGTACTGAAAGAAACCCAAGACTTCCACATTGCCGACCTCTCCCTGGCTGCCTGGGGCGAGAAGGAAATCCGCATCGCCGAAACCGAGATGCCCGGCCTGATGGCGATCCGCGAAGAATACGCGGCAAGCCAGCCTCTGAAGGGCGCGCGCATCGCCGGCTCGCTGCACATGACCATCCAGACCGCCGTGCTGATCCGCACGCTGGAAGCCCTCGGCGCGCAGGTGCGCTGGGCGTCGTGCAACATCTACTCGACCCAGGACCACGCCGCCGCCGCCATCGCTTCGGTCGGCACCCCGGTGTTCGCCGTCAAGGGCGAAACCCTGGATGAGTACTGGGAATACACCCACCGCATCTTCGAATGGCCGGGCGACAACCACGCCAACATGATCCTCGACGACGGCGGCGACGCGACCCTGCTGCTGCACCTGGGCACCCGCGCCGAAAAAGACATCTCGGTACTGGCCAATCCGGGTTCGGAAGAAGAAATCTGCCTGTTCAACGCGATCAAGGGCCGCCTGGCACGCGATCCGCAGTGGTACTCGAAGCGCCTGCCGTGCATCCTGGGCGTGACCGAAGAAACCACCACCGGCGTGCACCGCCTGTACCAGATGCACCAGGAAGGCAAGCTGGCCTTCCCGGCGATCAACGTCAACGACTCCGTCACCAAGTCGAAGTTCGACAACCTGTACGGCTGCCGCGAGTCGCTGGTCGACGGCATCAAGCGCGCCACCGACGTGATGGTCGCCGGCAAGATCGCCGTCATCGCCGGCTACGGCGACGTGGGTAAAGGTTCGGCGCAAGCCATGCGCGCCCTGTCGGCGCAAGTCTGGGTCACCGAGATCGACCCGATCTGCGCACTGCAGGCGGCGATGGAAGGCTACCGCGTCGTGACCATGGACTACGCCGCCGAACACGGCGACATTTTCGTCACCTGCACCGGCAACTACCACGTCATCACCGAAGAGCACATGCTCAAGATGAAGGACCAGGCGATCGTCTGCAACATCGGCCACTTCGACAACGAGATCGAAGTCGCCGCGCTGCGCAAGTACGAGTGGGAAAACATCAAGCCGCAGGTCGACCACGTGATCTTCCCGTCGGGCCGCCGCATCATCCTGCTGGCCGAAGGCCGCCTGGTG
>DNCF01000475.1 GCA_003484545.1 Massilia sp.
CCCCCCGGCGCGGTCTACTTACCCGCGCCCAGCCGTGCCCCCGACCCCGCTCCCGTCGCGCGCGCGCCCGAGCCAGTCGAGGAAAACCTGCGCACCTTCCAGCAACTGCCCGACGCCCTGCAGCGCGAGATCCCGCGGGTGAGCGTCGGTGGCTACATCTATTCGCCGAATCCGGCCGACCGCCTGCTGCTGGTCGACAAGATGCTGCGCCGCGAAGGCGAGGAGCTGGCGCCCGGCCTGGTGCTGGAGCGCCTGATGCCGAAGTACGCGGTGATGAATTACCGGGGCAATCGCTACCGTGTCGGCTACTGATCCCGGCCTGGCGCTGGCCGTCGTCGGCTGGTCCGGCAGCGGCAAGACGACCCTGCTCGAATTCCTCGTCGGGCAGTTGGCGGCGCGCGGCCTGCGCGTGAACGTCCTCAAGCACAGCCACCACGACATCGTGCTCGAGCCGCCGCACAAGGACAGCGCACGCCTGCGGATGGCCGGCGCGGCCGAGGTGATGATCGCTTCGCCTTACCGCTACGCCATCATGCGCGAACTGCGCGGCGAGCAGGAGCCGTCGCTGCGCGAGCAGCTCGCGCGCCTGGCGCCGGCCGACCTGACCCTGGTCGAAGGCTACAAGTGGGAGCCGCTGCCGAAACTCGAGGTGTTCCGTCCGGCGCTGGGACGGCCGTCCCTGTACCAGGACGATCCGCTGGTGGCGGCGGTGGCGTCGGATGTTGCGGCGCCCGCCGGCCTGCGTCCAGGCCTGCGCTGGCTCGACCTGAACGCGCCGGAAGAGGTATTGGCCTGGCTCAGCGATTGGATGATGACAAACCCTAAAGTTTCTCGAAATCAATCCGTTAATGGGGGATAGCCCTCGAACCGGGCATCACCCTCGACAGGAGACCGTCATGGACGTCCTCAGCATCGCCAAGTTGTCCACCACCATCGCCGAAACCGGTAACAAGCAGGAAGTTGCCATCGCGATGCTCAAGAAGCAGCAGGACATGCAGAAATCGATGGCGACCCAGCTCCTCGACGGCATCCAGCCGCCCCAGCCGGCACAGAACCTGCCTGCTCACCTGGGCAACAACATCAATACCACCGCCTGAGGTCCCACCGGCCCGGCATGACGCCGGGCGGCCCCCGCGGCACGGCTGGCCCGTGGTACGACGGCCGGGGTGTGGAAAGGGAAGGTAAGCTGGATTAGTGCCGGCAATCTATGTGTTACCGGCAATGAGGCGTGCGTAACACGGCGCCGGAATGGCGCCGCGGATGGTGAATCAGTGGAAGGCGCGCAGGATGCGCTCTTCGCCGGTCTTGTCGGCGTAGCGCTCGTTGGCCAGGCGGGTGGCTTCCATCATGCGGGTCAATTGTGCATCTTCGAAGCGCGCGAGCTCTTCGTTGGCGGCGTTAAGCGCCATGGCCAGCTTGGCGCGCGCGTTCTGGTACAACACGCTGGTGTAGTGATCGGTGTTCTTCAGCAGCTCTTCTGCGTTTTCAATGACCAGGCGCAGATCGCCGATCAAACGTTCCTGCGTTTGGGGGTGGTTTTCTTCCGGGGTCTCCATTGCGTTCACCTTTAGCCGGTTGATCACATCTTGGAGCACCTCTCAAAACCTCCATGGCAGCGTTGCATCGTCTCGCCGTACCTTCGTATTGTCTTGGACGATACGTCGGGAGGCCGCATCCCTTGCCCTGAGGGTTTTGATAGGCGCTCTTAAAATATAAACAAGGACTACCGGTCGCGTTTGTCTGATCGCAAACGTGTGCCGCTCAGCCCGGCAGCCCCATTTATTGCACCGAAATCCGCACGTCGCCCACGGTCACGGTCTGGCCGGCGCGAATTTTTGCGGTCTTGCGCAGTTCCTGCTTGCCATCGACCGACACCGCGCCGCTGGCCACGATGTTCTTGCCGGCGCCACCGCTGTCGCACAGGCCCACCAGTTTCAGCAGCTGGTTGAGTTCGACGAACTCGGATGTCAGTTCGAAAGTTGTTTGTTGCATTCTATCCTCGGGAAAAATTGTGGGGCGTACGCTTGGGTCCGCGCCGGCGGAAAGCCGGGGCGGACCCAGCAGGTCCGCAAGGACCCGCCTTGTCGATCGCTTACGCCGGGTCCGGCCGCGTCATATCGATCGGAACGATCCACTGGTTGAACTGTTCCGCGCTGACGTGGCCCGATTGCAGGGCCGCTTCGCGCAGCGTGATGCCTTCGTGCTGCGCGTGCTTGGCGATCTGCGCGGCGCGATCATACCCGATGTGCGGCGCCAGTGCGGTCACCAGCATCAGCGAGCGTTCCATCAGTTCGCCGATGCGTGCGCGGTTCGGCTCGATTCCTTTCGCGCAGTGCTCGTCGAACGAGCGCATGCCGTCGGCCAGCAGGCGCGCGCTTTGCAGGAAGTTATGCGCGATCATCGGCTTGAACACGTTCAGTTCGAAGTTGCCCTGCGAACCGCCCACGGTGATCGCGACGTCGTTGCCGAATACCTGGCAGCACAACATCGTCAGCGCTTCGCACTGGGTGGGATTGACCTTGCCCGGCATGATCGAGCTGCCCGGCTCGTTCTCGGGAATCGTGATCTCGCCCAGGCCCGAGCGCGGACCGGAGGCCATCCAGCGCACGTCGTTGGCGATCTTCATGAGGGCGGTGGCGAGGGTCTTGAAGGCGCCGTGGGCGGCGACCATGGCGTCGTGGCCGGCCAGCGCCGCGAACTTGTTGGGCGCGCTCTTGAAGGCAAGGCCGGTGCGCGAACCGATTTCGGCGGCGATGCGTGCGGCGAATTCCGGATGGGCGTTCAGGCCGGTGCCGACCGCCGTGCCGCCCGCTGCAAGCGACAGCAGGCCGGGCAGGGAGGCGCGGATCGCCTGCTCGGCGAACTCGAGCTGGGCGACGTAGCCCGAGAATTCCTGGCCGAGCGTCAGCGGCGTCGCGTCCTGCAGGTGGGTGCGGCCGATCTTGACGATGTCGGCGAAATCGCGCGACTTCACCTGCAGCGTGCCGCGCAGGCGCGCCAGCGCCGGCAGCACCTCCTTCGACACCGCGACCGCCGCCGCCACGTGCATCGCGGTGGGGAAGATGTCGTTCGAGGACTGGCCCATGTTGACGTGGTCGTTCGGGTGCAGCAGGCGCGCCTCGCCGCGCTCGCCGCCCATCAGCTCCGAGGCGCGGTTGGCCAGCACCTCGTTCATGTTCATGTTGCTCTGGGTGCCGGAGCCGGTCTGCCAGACGGCCAGCGGGAACTCGGCGGGATGGCGGCCTTCGAGCACCTCGTCGGCCGCCGCCATGATGGCGTCGGCCTTGTCCTTCGGCAGCTTGCCGAGCGAGCGGTTGACCGCCGCCGCGGCGCGCTTGACCTGGGCCAGTGCGGCAATCAGTTCCGGCGCCATCTTCTCGGTCGAGATGTGGAAATGATGCAGGGAACGCTGGGTCTGGGCGCCCCATAGCTGGCCGGCCGGTACGTCGATCGGGCCAAAGCTGTCTTTTTCGATGCGGTTGTCCATTGGCTTGTCCTGTTATTTATGTCGAAGGCGCTAAAGAGTGTATCCCAACGCCCGTTAATTACGCTGAGGCTACAAATTCACTCCTGCTATGGCGATCCGCCCTTTTCACATCGTTCCCGCCGTCCTGCTCGCCTGTGCGGCTTCCGGCTCCGTCCGCGCCGCCGAACTGGGCGAGGCGCGGGTGCGCTCCCATATCGGGCAGGCGCTCGCCGCCGACGTCGAGCTGAGCCTGGTCGAGGACGCCTCCAGGCCGGTAGAGGCGCGCCTGGCGCATCCGGACGTCTACCGCGGTGCGAACATCGCGATGCCGGCGCTGCTGTCCAGCCTCGACATCGCCGTGATACGGCAGGGCGGCAAACAATACTTGCACCTGAGCTCGAGCAAGCCGGTCGAGAGCCGCCACCTGCACGTCTACCTGGAGCTGGTCGACGGCGGCCAGCGCAACGTGCGCCTGGTGACGCTGTGGTTCACGCCGGATCCGCATCCCGCACCTGCGCCCGCACCTGCGCCCGCACCT
>DNCF01000476.1:0-336 GCA_003484545.1 Massilia sp.
CGCGTCGGCCGGCGCCGGCGCAACCGCCTTCTCGACCGCCCGCGCCGCCGGTTTTTCCCCTTCGCCGCCGAACAGCTTGCCGATCCACCCCATGTCGCGTGCCACCTATGAAAATGCAGTCGCCGGGGATTTTACATGATGCGGCGGCAGGCCTATCCGAAAAACGGCGGGGGATCAGTCGCCGGGACCTTCGCCCGGCATGGTGTCGGCCATCAGGCGCAGCTCTTCCGGCGTCAGGTCCTCGGGCTTCTTGTCCTTCAGGCCGTCGAAGCTTTCCTCGCCACGCGCTTCGCCCTGGGCCTGGGCGGCGTCGCGCTCCTGCTGCTGTTGCTGTTG
>DNCF01000476.1:441-3082 GCA_003484545.1 Massilia sp.
CTGCTGCTGTTGCTGTTGTTGCTGTTCCTGCTGCTGCGGCTGGCCGGCCTGCTGCGCGTCGGGATGGGCCTGTTGGCCCGGCTGGTTCTGGTTTGCCATGATGCTCCTCCTGCGTGTCGTTCGATGGCATGCCAGTGTGACACAGCCCGCCGGCGCGCGGCGTCGCCTAGCCGGCAGGCAAAGCCCTGCTACTGCCCAGCTTTATAGGACGGGAAGAACACCTGCTGGCCGTCGACCTTGAAGGCGCCGATCAGGCGTTGGCCCTCGGGCGAGGTGATCCACTCGACCAGCTGCATCGCGCCCTTGTAGTTGGCTTCCTTGTGCTTCTGCGGATTGACCGCGATGATGCCGTAGGGGTTGAACATCTTCGGATCGCCCTCGACCGCGATCTGCAGGCCGGTCTTGGCGCGGTAGGCGATGTAGGTGGCGCGGTCGGTCAGGGTGTAGGCGCGCAGTTCGGCCGCCATGTTCAGCACCTCGCCCATGCCCAGGCCCGCCGACACGTAGGCCGCCCCTTGCGGCTGGCTGCCGACCTGCTTCCAGTAAGCCTTTTCCATCTGGTCGGTGCCGGAATTGTCGCCGCGCGAGATGAACTTGGCTTGGCTGGCGACGATCTTCTTCATCGCGCCCAGCACGTCCTTGCTGCCCTTGATCCCGGCCGGGTCGTTCTCGGGGCCGACGATGATGAAGTCGTTGTACATCACGTCGCGCCGGTTCACTCCATGGCCTTCGGCCACGAACTTGTCTTCGCTGGCGCGCGCATGGACCAGGGTGACGTCGACGTCGCCGTTCTTCGCCAGTTCCAGCGCCTTGCCGGTGCCGACCGAGATCACGTTGACCTTGGAATTGGTCTTGGCCTCGAACTTCGGCAGCAGGTATTGCAGCAAGCCCGAATTCTCGGTGCTGGTGGTGGTCGACAGGCGGATCACCTGCTGGGCAAAGGCGGGTGCGGCCGTGGCCGCGGCCATCAGGAAGCCCAGCAGGGCAAGGTGTTTCTTAAGTAGGGTCATGCTCTGTCCCGTGAAATTGAAGTTCGTGATGGCGCGGCTCGCGGCCCCACCCGATTGTTATCGATGTGCTATGGTAAGCCGCCTTTAAAAACTTTCAATATGAACATCATTGCATATGTTGCGCCCTGAAAATGCTGCACGTTAAGCTCGCGTATACCTTCGACCGGTGCGCCGGCATGCGGACCCAGCTCGACAATCCGCTGTTCGACATCCTGTCCGCCATCCATGCGTCCGGCTCGGTCGGCCAGGCTGCCGCGCGCCTCCAGATGTCCTACCGCCACGTCTGGGGCGAGCTGAAGAAATGGGAAACGGCGCTCGCTTCCAGCCTGATCGTCTGGGAACGCGGCAAGCGCGCCCGCCTCTCGCCTTTCGGCGAGAAGCTGCTGTTCGCCGAGCAGCGCGCCAGGATGCGGGTCATGCCCCAGGTCGAGAACCTGATCGCCGAGATGGAGCGCGAGTTCGCGCTGGCTTTCGATCCGAACGTGCACGTGATCCCGATGGTCGCCAGCCACGACCTGGCCCTGCCGCGCCTGAAGGACAGCCTGGCGCGCGACGCCAAGCTCTACCTTGACCTGCAGTTCCGCGGCAGCATGGAATGCGTCGAAGCCCTCAGCCGCGGCGAATGCCTGCTGGCGGGCTTTCACGTCAGCGAAGACCGGGCTCCGGGCAGCATGACCCAGAAGGCCTTCAAGGCGCTGCTGAAGCCCGGGCGCCACAAGCTGATCAACTTCGTCGGCAGGCGCCAGGGCTTGATGGTCGCCCGCGGCAACCCGAAACGTATCCGGGGCGTGCAGGACCTGGCGCGGCCCGACGTGCGCTTCGTGAACCGCCAGCCCCAGTCCGGCACCCGGCTCGCGGTCGAGCAGCTGCTGGCCCAGGCGGGGGTCGATCCCGCCCGCGTGCAGGGTTTCGACACGGCCGAGCCCACCCACCTGGCGGTGGCCGCGGCGGTGGCGTCGAACCTGGCCGACGCCGGCTTCGGCATCCAGGCCGCCGCCGCCGAGTTCGGGCTCGACTTCATCCCGGTCATGCGCGAGCAGTATTATTTTGTCTGCCTGAAGGAAGCGGTCGACGTGGCGCCGATCAGCATCCTGCGCGAACTGCTCGGGCGCAGCGCCTGGCAGGAAGGAATACGCGACCTGCCCGGCTACGACACCGCCGGCGCCGGGCAAGTGATTTCGCTCAGCCGCGCCCTCCCCTGGTACGCGTTCCGCACGCCGAAGTGAAGATTGGCCATGGATGAACAGCTGAGGCATGGAGGTGGATTGGCGACGGAGGAACGCCAAGGCCCGCGCGCCGGCCTGCGCGCTGGCCTGCGTTTCGACCGCGCCGAGTGGGCCGCCGCCTTCGCCGACCTCGGCACCTTCGTCCCCTACGTGGTCGCCTACGTGGCCGTGCTCGGCATGGATCCGGTCGGCATCCTGCTCGCCTTTGGCGCGGCCCTGGTCCTCTGCGGACTGGCCTACCGCACGCCGGTCCCGGTGCAGCCGATGAAGGCCGTCGGCGCCCTCGCCGTGGCCCAGGCGGGCATGGTGTCGGCGAATGCGGTCGTCGCCGCACGGGAACTGGGCATCTGCTTCGGGGATTAAAAAAATGTGCACACGAATGGGCAGGGTGAGTTGTGCATTTCA
>DNCF01000101.1 GCA_003484545.1 Massilia sp.
CAGGCGGGCGGACGCACCGGCCTGACCGCGCTGGCCGTGGCCGTCCTGTTCCTGGCCTGCCTGTTCATCGCCCCGCTGGCGGGCGTGGTGCCGGCCTACGCCACCGCGCCGGCCCTGCTGTTCGTGGCCTGCCTGATGCTGCGCGACCTCGGCGACATCGAATGGGGCGACACCACCGAAAGCATCCCGGCCGCGATCACCGCGCTGGTGATCCCGTTCACCTACTCGATCGCCGAGGGTATCGCGTTCGGCTTCATCACCTACGCCGCCCTGAAGCTCACCACCGGCCGCGCGCGCGAAGTCAAGCCGGTGATCTGGGTCATCGCCGCCCTGTTCGTTTTCAAGATCGTCCACATCGGTACCTGAACCGGTAAAGGAACGACAGCAAGGCGCCCGCTGCTGAGTCGCGCGGGCGCCGCGGAAGGCGATTTCTGTTCGCGTGGAACGGCGTACGGCGCTGCTTCTGGGATACAATGTGGGCTGAGCCCCACTGCCGCACAGCGTGCACCGGCGCTCGTTTCCACGAACGAAATACAGCGCAGAAGCCTGGCTTTCTTGGCCGGGCGTTTGCGCCAGCCGTCCTCATGCTTATGAAATCATTCCCGTTGTACGCGCTGGCCTTCCTGGCCCTGGCGCCTGGCATGGCCGCCGCCGCGGGCGGCGCCGCCGACGACCTGCCGACCATCGGCAGCATCCACGACGGCCTGTCCGTCGCGCGCCCCGAGACGATCCCCGAGGGCAGCTGGTTCACCTCGGCCGAACTGGGCGCGATCACCACCACCGGCAACACCACCGGCACCTCCGTCACCGGCAAGATCGACGCCCGCCACGAAACGGCCGACTGGAGCAACGAGTACATCGTCAGCGGCTTCTTCAAGGAAGACGAGATCACCGACGACGATGGCGAGCGCTACCGCCAGCGTTCGGCCGAGCGCTGGGCGCTGTCGGCGAAAGCCGCCTACAAGCTGATGAAGGAAGGCAGCCGCGCCTTCGTGCTCGGTTCGCACGTGAACGACAAGTTCGGCGCCTACACGCGCTACACCTCGTTCGCCGTCGGTCACGGCTCGCAGCTCTACAACAGCGACACCACGGCGCTCGACGTCGAGATCGGTCCCGGCTACTTCACCGGCCAGCGCGACAACGGCGAGACCGAGAACGGCGTCACCGTGCGCGGCGCCGCGCGCTTCCGCTGGCAGGTCAGCCCCTCGGCGGCCTTCGTCCAGACCCTCAGCGTCGAGCGCGGCACCTCGAACGTGCACTCGATCGCGGAATCCTCGCTGAGCACCAAGATCAACGACACCATGCAGATGAAGGCCGCCTTCAGCGCCCGCAACGACACCAACGTCCCGGCGGACAAGAAGAACACCGATACCCAGACCTCGCTGACGCTGGTCTACTCCTTCTGATTCTGCGCGCCGGTTACGGGTGGGGTCATTGATGCCCCGGCATCAATGACCCCACCCTGCGATCCCGCCGGTCCGCTCAGCCGCGTCCCTGCGCCACGCTTTCCCGTACTTGCTCCGTCGTCCTGCCGCCGCTGGTCAGCAGCAGCGCCACGAGGCTCAGCAATGCCGCCACGGCCAGGTAGATGCCCACCGAGCCGATCCCGTACTCCATCGCCAGCTTGGTGGCGATGTAGGGCGCCAGCGAGGCGCCCAGGATGCCGGCCAGGTTGAAGGTCAGCGAAGCGCCGGTGTAACGCACCGCCGGCGGGAACAGCTCGGCCAGTAGCGTGCCCAGCGGGCCGTAGGTCAGGCCCATCAGGCCCAGCCCCAGCACCATGAACAGCACCACCAGCCCCGTGCTGCCGGCCACGAACAGCTGCCCGAACAGCAGGCCGAAGACGGTGATCGCCACCGTCACCGCGATCATCGCGGCGCGCCGGCCGTAGCGGTCGGCGATCACGGCCGACGGTGGGATGGTGAGGCCGAAAAAGACCACGGCGCCGAGCTGGATCAGCAGGAACTCGGTGCGCGAGAAGCCCAGCTGGGTCGTGCCCCAGCTCAGTGCGAACACCGTCATCAGGTAGAACAGGACGAAGGTCGACATCGCCATCAGGGTGCCGAGCACCAGCGCGCGGCGGTGCTCGCGCAGCACCGCGACCACCGGCACCTTGACGCGCTCGTTGCGGTCGAGCACGGCTTGGAAGTCCGGCGTCTCGGTGATCTTCAGGCGCACGTAGAGGCCGACCGCGACCAGCACCGCGCTGGCGAGGAAGGGAATGCGCCAGCCCCAGGCGAAGAACTGCTCTTCGCTCAGGGTCTGGGTCAGCAGCAGGAACACGCCGCCGGACAGGAAGAAGCCGATCGGCGCGCCCAGCTGCGGGAACATGCCGTACCAGGCGCGCTTGCCCGGCGGCGCGTTCTCGGTGGCGAGCAGCACCGCCCCGCCCCACTCGCCGCCCAGGCCCAGGCCCTGGCCGAAGCGGCACAGCGCCAGCAGCAGCGGCGCCAGGGTGCCGATCGCGGCATAGGTCGGCAGCATGCCGATCACGATGGTCGAGATGCCCATGGTGAGCAGGGCCGCGACCAGGGTGGCCTTGCGGCCGATGCGGTCGCCGAAGTGGCCGAACAGGGCCGAGCCGATCGGCCGCGCGAAAAAGGCGATCGCGAAGGTCGCGAAGGATTGCAGCATCGCCGCGGAGGCGTCCCCGGCCGGGAAGAACAGCTTCGGGAACACCAGCACCGCGGCGGTGGCGTAGATGTAGAAGTCGAAGAATTCGATCGTGGTGCCGATCAGGCTTGCGAACAGGACCGTGCGCGCGCGGTTCTTCGGCGCGCTCATGGATTGGCCGCCTTGGCCAGGGCTTGACGCACTTCCTCGGCATCGGCGGGGCGGGTCACGCGCGCCACCTCGACGCCGTCCTTGAGCACCACCACCGTCGGCCACAGCTTGATCCGGAACGAGCGCCCGAGCGGGCGGCCGGGGCCGTCCTCGACCTTGATGTGGCGCGCCTGTGGGTAGTCCTTCAGTCCGGACTCGATCAGCGGCTCGCCGGCGCGGCAGTAGCCGCACCAGTTGGTGCCGAAATCGAGCGCGACGAGTCCCGGCGTCGCGTCGATGGCGCTGCGTTCGGGCTGGGTGGTTTCATAGGTCATACGCAGTCTCCTCCATGGTAACGATACGACAAGCGTACCTCAAAAACCCATGGAGGAGCCAGTACTGCCGCTGCTACGCAAGCTGCATGCTCAGTGGGCGTGATCAATGAGCATGAGCGCCGGCCTCCTCGCAGTGGTGGGGCTCGTCGCGGCACAGCTTTTCCTGGGCCTCGAGGGCCAGGCGGCGCGCGGCAAGCTGCTCCGGCGTGCGCGCCGGCGCCAGGATCTCGTCGATCGTGAACGGGCGGCCGTTCTTGATTACCAGGCGAATGTCGGCGGCGGCGCGCAGGTCGGCCAGCGGGTTCCCGTTCACCACCAGCAGGTCGGCCAGCTTGCCCGCCTCGATCGTGCCCAGGTCCTCGCCCACCAGCGCCATCTTCGCGGCGTCGCGGGTGGCCGACTGCAGCGCCGCCAGGTTGCCCTGGACCAGGGCCGCGCCGCGCAGGTTCAGGTGCAGCGAGATGCCGGGCACCACCAGCGGCGAATCGGTGCCGTTCGCCACCAGCGCGCCGGCCGCCCTCACCTTCGCCTGCTGGGTCGCATCGTTGACGATGGTGGCGATCTGGGCGGCGGTCGGCGGGGCCGCGTTCTGCAGGCTAGAGACGAAGTTCGGCGGCACCAGCACGAAGCGCGGGTCGCTGACGATGCCCGGATCCAGGCCGGCCAGCGCACCGGCCGAGAACAGGGTGTCGATCAGGTGGAAGTCGCCCTTTCCGTAGACGTCGGCCGCGTCCTGGTAGGTGATCGCGCGGACAAAGGACTTCGACCAGCCGTAGCCCATGCGCTGGGTGGCGGACAGGTGGGTGGTGCCGGCCAGGCCGGTCGCCGCGCCCGGCTGCACCATGTGAGTCCCGCTGGGCACGCCGAGGTCGAGGGCGCCCTGGGCGATGCGTTCCATGACCGGGATCGGCGCCCGCACGTAGCTCTTCAGGAAATCGGCGTCCATGCGCTTGGCCTTGTCGATCTCGATCTGCGCGATGCCGGGCGTGCGCAGGGTGCGCGCGAAACTGTAGAACAGGCGGTTGCCTTCCCACAGCGGCGGCGAGACGAACAGGCGCGGCCCGGTCAGATTGCCCGCTTCCAGGGCTTCGCGCATCTCGATGCTCTGGTGCAACGGGCCGGCGACCGATTGCGCGGTCGTGATCCCGTAGGACAGCATCAGCTGGGCGATCTGGCCGAACTGGCCGCCCTGGTACAGGGTCAGCGGGTGCAGGTGGGTCTCGATCAGGCCCGGCATCACGGTGCGGTTGCCGGCGTCGATCACGCGCACGCCCGCCTCGTGGGCGGCGTGCGGCGTCACCGAGACGATGCGGTTGCCCTCGACCAGGATGTCGACGTCGTGGCGCAGCGTCGAGCCCACGCCGTCCCACAGCGCGCCGGCGTGGATCAGGGTGCGGCCCTGGGGCACCTGCTGGCGCCAGGCCAGCGTGACCGGGACCTCGCGCAGCGGCTGTTGCCATGAG
>DNCF01000100.1 GCA_003484545.1 Massilia sp.
ATGGCGGCGGCGCAGCGCGCCGTTGCTGGCCGGGCCGCCGGCATAGAGCTGTACCATTTCGCGCACGAACGGTACCATGTCCTGCGGGCCGCGGCTGGTCACCAGGTTACCGTCGCGCACCACTTCCTGGTCGAGCCAGGTCGCGCCGGCATGGACCATGTCGTCGCGCACGCCCGGCCACGAGGTCAGCGTGCGGCCCGACAGCAGGCCAGCCGAGGCCAGCACCCAGGGGCCATGGCAGAGCGTGGCGATCGGCTTGTCGAGCAGGTCGAAGGCGCGCACGAAATCGCGGGCCTCGCTCGATTGACGCAGCGCATCGGGATTCATGAAGCCGCCCGGGATCAGGAGGCCGTCGTAGTCGCGCGCGCTCACTTCGTCCACGGTCCAGTCGACCGGGATCAGGTCGGCCGGCTGGTGCAGGTTCATGCCGCGGATCTTGCCCGATTTCAGAGAGATGATGTCCACCTCGGCGCCCGCCGCCCGCAGCGCCGCCACCGGCGCCGTCAATTCCACTTTCTCGAAGCCGTCCGCGGCAAGCACGGCGATACGCTGTCCAATCAGTTTCTTCCGTCCAGTCATGGTGTCCTCCGTTGAGATATGTGCGGGGGAGTCTACCTGAACGGCCGGATTGGCCGCGTACGGTCCGGCATGCGCGCTGCGGCGCAGCATTCGCTATTGCCGGAACGAAAAATACCGGCAGGCGGTCCGGCCTGCCGGGACCTTCCGCCTTCTATTTCGCCGGCACGTTGGCGCGGCCGATCGGTTCCTCGACGTTGGCCAGGAACCAGGCGGTCGCGCTCATCACGGCGACGTGGCGCCGCAGGTGGTCCGGATCGACCTTGTCCAGGGTGTCGGCGGCGGTGTGGTGGTAGTCGAAATAGGTCGAGGTGTCGAGCAGCGGCGCGAAGCTCGGCACACCGGCGCGCTCGAGGCCCGCCAGGTCGCCCGTCGACAACGCATCCTGGCGCTGGAACACGCCGGCGCCGATCGGCTGCAGGGCCGCCTGCAGCGGCGCGAACAGCTTGGCCGAGGCCGCCGGCACGCTGGCGCGCAGCCCGAACGGACGCCCTGCCCCATTGTCGCTCTCGATCGCGCCGATGTGGCTGCCTGCGTTCGCCTGCTGGGCTTCCAGGTAGGCGCGCGCGCCGCGGGTGCCGTTCTCCTCGTTCATCCAGGCGATCATGCGGATGGTGCGGCGCGGCCGGTAGTCGAGCTTCTTCAGGGTGTCGAACACCGCCATCGCGCTGGCCACGCCGGCCGCGTCGTCGTGGGCGCCGGTCGCCAGGTCCCAGGAATCGAGGTGGCCGGAGACGATCACGACCTCCTCAGGCTTGTCGGTGCCCGGCAGGTCGGCGATCACGTTATAACTGTCGGCGTCGGGCAGGATCTTTGGCGTCAGCACCAGGCGCATGCTCAGGGGGCCGCGCTTGGCCAGGCGGCTCATCAGCATCGCGTCCTCGACCGTGACAGCCGCCGCCGGGATGCGCGCGCCGTCCTGCAGGCCGGAGTTGCCGGTGTGCGGGAGGCGGTAATTGGCGCCGCCGACCGAGCGCACCAGCGCCGCCGCCGCGCCCATCTCGGCCGCCAGGCGCGGACCGTTCACGCGGTAGGTCGAACCCTGTCCGTAGGCCTGGCCGGCAAGTCCCCGCTCGGCCATGTGCTGGTCGAAGGGCACGTCGAACAGCACGATGCGGCCCTTGACCTCGGCCGCGCGCGCCTTCAGCTCGTCGAAGCTGGAGACCACGATCACCTCGGCCTTCAACCCATCGGCCGGCGTCGCCCCGGAGCCGCCGAGCGCGCTGAGCACCACGCGCTGGGTGATGCCTGCCGGGCGTCCGCGGTACTCGACCAGCTCGCCCTTTTCCTCGCCGCGCACCCAGTGCGGCACCTTGACCGGCTGCAGGGTCACCTTGGCGCCCAGCTTGCGCATGGCATCGGCGACCTGGGTGACGGCCGCCGCCGCGCCCGCCGAGCCCGACAGGCGCGGGCCGATCAGGTCGGTCATGTCCGCCGTGCGTTCCCACGCATAATCGCTCGCCATCGCGGTGTCGCGGATCTTAGCCAGGGCGGCGGGGTCGTTGCCGGGGCTGGCGGCCTGGGCCGAGACGCTCAACAACCCAGTCAGCAGAGGCGCGGCCAGGAGGCCGAGAGCGGGAATGCGGATGCGGCGGTTCATGCGTTAATTCCTTCGGTCAAGTTTTCGAGACACGCAGGTTAGCGCATGTGGCCGGTTTTCGCTGTCTTTACGCGGGCACCAGCCGAACCAGGGTAATTTCGGAAGGCGCGCCGAAGCGCTTGGGCGGTCCCCAGTAGCCGGTGCCGCGGCTGGTGTAGACCCACAGCGCGCGCACCCGGTGCAGGCCGGCGACGAAAGGCTGCTGCAGCGGCACGAACAGGTTCCAGGGGAAGAACTGCCCGCCGTGGGTGTGGCCCGACAGTTGCAGGTCGAAACCGGCCTCGGCGGCGGCGGGCGCGCTGCGCGGCTGGTGCGCCAGCAGGATCCTGACGTCGACCTCCTGCGCGCCGGACGCGGCCAGCTGCGGGTCGCTGCGGTGGCTGGGCACGAAATGGTGGGCGGTGAAGTCGGGCACGCCGGCGATCATCAGCTTCGCCTTGCCGCGCTCGCGCACCACGTGCTGGTTCAGCAACACCGTCAGGCCGAGGCGGCGCAGCTCGGCGATCCATTCCTCGGCGCCCGAGTAATACTCGTGGTTGCCGGTGACAAAAAACGTGCCGTCCGGCGCCGACAGGCGCGCCAGCGGCTGGGTATGCAGCGCCAGGCGCTGCACGCTGCCGTCGACCAGGTCGCCGGTGACCGCGATCGCGTCGGCCTTCAGGGCATTCACGCGGTTGACGATGGCGTTCAGGTAGGGCCGGCGGATGGTCGGGCCGACGTGGATGTCCGAAATCTGCGCGATCGAATAGCCGTGCAGCTCTTCCGGCAGGCCATCGATCGGCACGTCGACCTTTTTCACCCGGGCCAGGCGGCGCGCGTTGACGAAGCCGATCAGCGTGACCGCGAGGGCCAGCAGCGGCACCCCGACCGCGCTCCAGTGGCTGAAGCCGGGATGCCCGAAACCGGTCAGCCGCAGCACGAGCAGGACGATGTCGCGCAGCAAGGTCAGCACGAACAGCGACGAGAACAACCCCATCGCCAGCAGGCCCAGCCAGGCCAGCCGCTCCGGCCAGCGGCGCCGGCGCAGCGAGGACGAGAGCAGCCCGAGCGGCACCAGAACCGTCGACAGCGCCAGCAGCACGATGCCCGCCAGCATGCCGCCCAGGCCGAGCCCCATGTCGGGCATCAGGCGTGCGCCGATGTAGACATGCAGGAGGATCAGGAGGGCCAGGACGGTGAACAGGTTACGGCGGGGGGCTGACATACGTTGCGCACTGAGTGAACGGGATTTGGCCTAGATGGGGCGGGCGCGGCGGTCTGCAAGGCCAGGTAATCACCTTGCCAAAAGAATGTTACGGGACCAGCACGACTTGTAAAAGTCTGTATTAGTCGATGAGAAGCACGGCGGGCCGAACTATAGTGAGTCCATGCCCGGCTTCATTGCGATCATTCCGATCCATGCCAGGGAAAAAGGAAAAGCCATGTTGAACAAAAAATGCTTTGGTGCGGTGATCCTGGCCGCGGTTGCCGTCTCGCCCTCGGCATTCGCTGGCGACCGCGGCACCAATACGGCGGTCGGCGCGGTGCTCGGCGCAGCAATTGGCGGCAGTGCGGGCGGCGGTACCGGCGCCCTGGTCGGCGGCGTGCTCGGCGCGGCGGTCGGCAACTCGCTCAGCACCCGCGACGATCGCCGTGGCTATTACGACAACCGCGGCCGCGGCTACGGCTCGGTCCACTACGGCCCGGCCCCGGTGTACGCCCAGCCGCGTCCGGTCTACTACGAGGCGCCGCGTTACTACCGCCAGCCGGAGGTCGTCTACGTCGAACCGCGTCACCGCCACCACGACCGTGGCTGGGACCGTGGCCACGACCGGCGCGACTGGGACCGCGACCATGACCGCGGCGGCCGCGGCTGGGACCGCGACGGCTATCGCCGCTGATCAGGCCGCATCCACGGCCGCACCAAGGGAGCCGCGTCGCTGACGCGGCTTTTTTTCGTCCACCTCCGCGCCGGTTTCCCCCTCCCTCCGCTAGGCCTTGGCGGCGGCCCCTGCCGCCTCGACGGAGGAATGCATGTACGACAGCGGCGACATCGTGACACTCGCGCACGGCCAGTACCGGCTGCGCGAACAGCTGGCCGGCTCGGCCTATGGCCTGATCTGGCGCGCCGACGGCGTGGCCGGCGGCGCAGTCGCGCTCAAGCTGGTCAACCGCGAGCAGATGGAGCGCGCCCCGGCCGGGGTGCGGATGCGCTGGCGCGAATGCGCGGCGCGCGAGATCGCCTTCCTCTCCAGCCTCGCGCCCTGGGACGCGCGCCACATCGTACGCCTGCTCGACCATGGCGAACACGAGGGCCTGCCGG
>DNCF01000099.1 GCA_003484545.1 Massilia sp.
TGGCGCGCCTGGGCGGCGACGAATTCACGATCCTGATTCCCGACCTGGAGCGGGTCGAGCACGCGCTCAACGTCGCGCACCGCGTCAAGGAGGCGATGCGCCGCCCCTTCCTCATTGACGGCAACGAGATCTTCGTCACCGCCAGCATCGGCATCTCGCTGTTCCCGGAGGACGGCGACGACAGCAGCTCGCTGCTGAAGTACGCCGACACGGCGATGTACCACGCGAAGAACTGCGGCAAGAACAACGCCAAGCTGTACAGCTCCTCGCTGACGATGCAGATCATGAGCCACGTGAAGCTCGAAGTCGGCCTGCGCCGCGCGCTGCAGAACGACGAGCTCTACCTGCTGTACCAGCCGCAGCTGGACGTGCGCACTTCCGAGATCGTCGGCGTCGAGGCGCTGGTGCGCTGGCGCCATCCGGAACGCGGCGTGATCTCGCCGACCGAGTTCATCCCGCTGGCCGAGGAGACCGGCCTGATCGTGCCGATCGGCGAATGGGTGCTGCGCACCGCCTGCAACCAGGCGCGCGCCTGGCAGGGCCAGAACCGGCGCGCGCTGCGCATGGCGGTGAACCTCTCGGCCAAGCAGTTCAAGGACGAGAACCTGTCCCAGATCGTGCTGTCGGCGCTCGACGACACCGGACTCGACCCGAAGCTGCTCGAGCTCGAACTGACCGAAGGCACGCTGATGGACGACGCCAAGGCGACCATGGCCACGCTGGAGCGCCTGCGCGGGATCGGCGTCTACCTGTCGATCGACGACTTCGGCACCGGCTACTCGTCGATGAACTACCTGAAGCGCTTCGACGTGCGCGCCCTGAAGATCGACCGCAGCTTCATCTGCGGCCTGCCGCAGGACTCCGAGAACGCGGCGATCACGCGCGCCATCATCGCCATGGCGCACGGCCTGAAGATGGCGGTGGTGGCCGAAGGCGTCGAGACCGAGGTACAGGCGCGCTTCCTGGCCGAGCACGGCGCCCCGCACATGCAGGGCTACCTGTTCGCGCGGCCGCTGCCGCTGGCGGAGGTGCTCGCGCTGCTCGAAGGCAGGCGCGAACGCCGCGCCGCATGAGACGCGAGGAAGGCACGCGCGGCAGGCACGCCCGGCGCTAGCGCGCTCCGGCCTTCCGGGACGCGGCATATACTGGCCTCGAGCCAACTTCGCGAGCGCACGATGCCCCCTCACCTCGGCCTGGTCTGTATTACCGCTTCGAAAGAGATCCGCTACCGCACCATCACGCGCAAGCGCCTGCTGGAGCAGTCGCTCGACACCCAGCGCAAGCTGCTGGAAGACATTTTCCGCGACAACATCCAGACCTTCGACGCGGCCATGCGCTATTGCCAGCAGGCCGGCATTGCCCTGTACCGCCTGCCCTCCTCGATCTTTCCTTTCGCCGACGAGCCGATCGGACGCGAGATCCTGGAAACGCTGGCGCCGGCGCTGGCCCGCTCCGGCCAGCGCGCCACCGACGCCGGCATCCGGCTGGTAATGCATCCCGACCAGTTCGTGGTGCTCAGTTCGGATTCACCTGCGGTGGTCGAGAACAGCGTCAAGATCCTGCAGATGCACGCCGACATCATGGACTTGCTGGCGCAGCCGCGCTCGCCCTGGGCGCTGCTGGAAATCCACGGCGGCAAGGCGAACCGCGCCGACGCCCTGGTCGCCAGCATCGGCCGCCTGCCGGACGCGATCCGCTGCCGCCTCGGCCTGGAAAACGACGAGTACGCCTATGGCGCCGAGGAGATCCACGCGATCTGCCTGCGCGCCGGCGTGCCGATGGTGTTCGACGCCCATCACCACATCGTCCACGACAAGCTCGACAGCTACGAACACCCGAGCGTGGCCGGGATGCTGCTCAAGGCGCGCGCCACCTGGGCGAATCCGGCCCACCAGCTGGTGCACATCTCGAACGGGCGCGAGGGTTTCAACGACTGCCAGCATGCGGACCTGATCGCCACCATGCCCTCGTCGTACGCGCAGGCGCCCTGGATCGAGATCGAAGCCAAGTCCAAGGAAGAGGCGATCGCCGGCCTGCGGCCCTGGCTGGGCGCCCTGGCCGCGCAGGCCGGTTAGATCACAGACTGCGCTTGATGATCACCGCCTCCAGGTAGTCCGACGGCGCCACCAGCGAGGCGCTGCCGGCGATGTTGTGGCGTTCCAGCAGCGCCAGGATGTCCTGCTCGAGCGTGGCCTGGCCCTGGGCGTCGAGGGCATTGAAGGCTTTCTGCACCGGCCCGTAGAAGTCGCGGAACACCTGCAGCCAGTGGGCGGGCGAGGCGTAGCGCATCATGAAGCGGCGCGGCTGGACGCGCAGCTCGGCCGCATCGGCGCCGAACAGCCCCTCCAGGTAGGCCTGCGTGCCCCACAGGGACGGCGACTTCACGCCGGGCGGCGGCGGCACCAGGCGGCCGATGGTCTTGAACAGCTGGCCGATCATGCTGTCGGGCGTCCAGCTCGCCAGGCCGATGCGTCCGCCGGGGCGCACCACGCGCAGCAGTTCGGCGGCCGTGCGCGCGTGGTCCGGCGCGAACATCACGCCGAAGGTCGACAGCGCCACGTCGAAGGCGCCGTCGGCAAACGGCAGATCCTCGGCGTCGGCGACGCGAAAGTCGATGTCCAGTCCCTCGGCCTCGGCGCGGGCGCGGCCCTTGTCGAGCAGCGCCGGCACGTAGTCGGTCGAGGTGACGCGCGCGAAGCGGCGCGCCGCCGCCAGGGTCGCGTTGCCGTTGCCGGCGGCGACGTCG
>DNCF01000098.1:0-200 GCA_003484545.1 Massilia sp.
TCCAGGCCGGCGCCGCGCCCTGGTCCTGGGGCAGCGAGCAGGTGCAAGGCAGCGGCCGCATCGTCAAGCAGGCGCGCCAGGTATCCGGCTTCAACGGCCTGTCGCTGGCGGTGCCGGGCCACGTCGAACTGCGCATCGGCGACAGCGAAGGCGTGACCATCGAAGCCGACGACAACCTGCTGCCGCTGCTGGAAACCGTG
>DNCF01000098.1:488-4513 GCA_003484545.1 Massilia sp.
GCTGCTGGAAACCGTGGTCGACGGCGGCACGCTGCGCATCCGTCCAGCGAAGCGCAACCTGAATTTGCAGTCGAAATCGATCCGCATCGTGGTGCAGGCGCGCTCGATCGAGCGCCTGTCGCTCGGCGGCTCGGGCTCCATCGACGCCGACCCGCTGCGCGCGCGGCGCTTCGATCTCGACCTGGGCGGCTCGGGCAAGATCAACCTGAAGGGCGTCGACGCCGAGACGGTCTCGGTCTCGCTCGGCGGCAGCGGCGACGTGCAGGTCGGAGGCGGCACGGTGGGCAAGGTGTCGGTCTCGATCGGCGGCTCGGGCGACGTCGACATGGGCCGGGTCCAGGCCACCACCGCCAGCGTCTCGCTGGCCGGCTCGGGCGACGCCACGGTCTGGCCGCGGGAGCGCCTGAGCGTGTCGTTGGCCGGTTCGGGCGACGTGCATTACTACGGCGATCCGCAGGTCAGCAAGTCGACGGTGGGCTCGGGCGAGGTCAAGCGCATCGGCGCGTCGCCGCGCTGAGCGATGGCGACCCGGGGGCTGCTGGAACGCCTGAGGTACCTGCGCAGCCGCGAGGCGCTGGCAACGGCCGTGCTGCCGGCCCTCGTCGTCTGGTCATGGTGGGACAAGGGCGGCGACGTCGCCTGGGGCCTGCGCGGCGCGGCGCTGGCCCTGCTCGTCTGGATCCTGGTGCAGGGCACGCTGTACTGGCACCTGAAGCTGGCCTCGGTCGAGAAGCAGGCGGCGCTGCCGTCGTATTTTCACGGCCTGTTCCGCGCGTTCAAATGGTCGAACCTGGCCGGCATCGGCGGGCTGCTGGCGGTCCTGCTGGCGCTGCTCGACCAGAACAGCGTGAGCGCGTCGGACCTGAGGTGGTCCGCGGTCCTGCTCGCCGGCGCCGCGCTGGAACAGGTCAACTATTATCACTACCAGCTGATGTACGACACGCGCGCGGCGCTTGCGCACCTGCGGTGCAAGCGCCGGCTGCGCAAGGCGGCGCTGGGGATCGACATGATGCGGTCAGGGTCAAGGACAGGCGGGAAGGCGTAGGGTGGGCACGCCGTGCCCACGCGCTACGTGTTCCTCCGAAGTTCGCAGCCGAGACAATTCGCTCCGCAGCGCAAACATGAAAGGCGGCGCCAACGGGACGCCCTGAAACGCTCCGCCTTGACGCGACTTTGGACTCAACGCGTTCCGCTATCGCCATTCATCCATACGCGTGGGCACGGGGTGCCCACCCTACGGGAAGCGCTGCAGGTCTTCAATGCCCTTGATGCTGCCCGTGCCCATGCCCCTGCATCGCCGGCGCGACGTAGGTCAGCGGCTTGACCTGGGCCTCGACCGTCACGCTGCTGCGCTTCTTCGCCGCGTCCTGGACGATCAGGGTGACCGGCACGGTCTCGCCTTCCTTCAGCTGGCGCTTCAGGTCGAAGAACATCAGGTGGTAGCTGCCCGAGGCCAGGTGCACCGGTTTGCCGGCCGGCAGGTCGATGCCGTCGACGGCGCGCATGCGCATGGTGTTGTTTTCCATCGCCATCTCGTGGATTTCGGCGCGGCCTGCGACCGGGGTGCTCACGCCGACCAGGCGCGCGGCGGTGGCCGATTGCAGCTGCATGAAGGCGCCGGCGCTTTTCGCCGCCGGCACCGTGGCGCGTACCCAGGGGTCGGTGACAGTCACTTGCGCCAGCGCGCTGGTGGAGAACAGGCCGGCGGCCAGCAAGGCGAACAGGGTAGGCTTCATGGTCGGCAAAAGCGAAATGGATGACGGAGGATTATAGCGAAACTGCGGCCTCAGGCCGCGGCCTTGAGCGTCTCGCGCTCGACCAGCACGGTGTCGACGCTGTCGGTCAGCCACAGCTGGCCATCCTGGATCGTGCATTGCAACTGCATCGAGCGCTTGGCCAGCTTCTCCAGCTGGGCGCTGGCCTCGGCCGGGATGTTGATCACGGTGAGGTTGCGCGCGCGCTCGAGCTTGTTGGCGATGCCCTTCCACCAGATGTGGCTGGTGGCGCTGTAGCTGTAGACATAGACGTGCTCGGCACGGCCGCAGGCCTTCATGAGGCGCTTCTCGTCCGGCTGGCCGACCTCGATCCAGGTGTGGATGGCGCCGGTCAGGTCCTTCTGCCACAGGTCGGGCTCGTCGGTGTCGAACAGGCCCTTGGTAAAGGCGAGCGAATCGGACGCGTGCAGGGCAAAGGCGAGCACGCGGATCATCACGCGCTCGTCGGTCTCGGAAGGATGGCGGGCGATGGTGAGCCCGTGCTCCGCATAGTAGTTGCGGTCCATGTCCGCGATCTGCAGATCTGCCTTGTAAATAGTTGCTTTCAGCGCCATTGAAACTTAATACCTCGTTACATTGTCAGGACCTCGAAAAACCGTAGCGAGCGGCAGGCATGGTGGTCGAGAAGCGCAGCTGTACGAGTAGTACAGCGAGCATCGCAGACCGCCAGGACAACGCGCAGTAGGTTTGTCGAGGTTCCTCCGATTATTTAAAAACGACTGTCCGGTCGCCGTTCTGCAAAATCCGGTGTTCCACGAACCACTTCACCGCACGCGCCAACACCACGCATTCGACGTCGCGTCCGATGGCGGTCAGCTCCTCGACCGTCATCGCGTGGTCGACCCGCTCCACGTCCTGCTCGATGATCGGGCCTTCGTCGAGGTCGCCCGTGACGAAGTGGGCGGTGGCCCCGATCAGCTTGACGCCGCGCCGGTGCGCCTGCGCATACGGGCGCGCGCCCTTGAAGCTCGGCAGGAAGGAATGGTGGATATTGATCGCCCTGCCCTTCAAGGCATCGCACAGCCCCGGCGACAGGATCTGCATGTAACGCGCCAGCACCACCAGGTCCACCTTGTGCATGTCGAGCAGCTCGATGACGCGCGCTTCCTGCGCCAGCTTGGCTTCCTCGCTCGCCCCGGTGGCCAGCGGCAGGTGGTGAAACGGGATATTGTAACTTGCCGCGAGCTGGTAGAAGTCCATGTGGTTCGAGACGATCGCCGGAATCTCGACCGGCAGCAGCCCGCTCTTGTAGCGGAACAGCAGGTCGTTCAGGCAGTGGCCGATCTTCGAGACCATGATCAGCACGCGCGGCTTGGCTTGGGCGTCGTGCAGCTGGCCGCGCATGGCGCCCTGCTCGCAGAAGGCGGCAAAGGCGCCGCGCAGGTCGGCGTCGCTCACGCCCGGGTCCTCGGCCGCGAAGTGCACGCGCATGAAGAACAGCTGCGACTCGGGATCGCCGAACTGGGCCGAATCGATGATGTTGCAGCCGTGCTCGGCCAGGAAACCCGCCACGCGCAGCACGATGCCGCGCTGGTCATGGCAGGACAGGGTCAGGATGTATTCCGGATGCGTCATGGCAACCAACTCGTCGTAGTCTGGGGCGGAACATTGTCGCATGAGCTTGCAAAAACAGCCACGCGAGAAAACGCACGACCGTGTTTTTTCGGTATAGTGTTCGAGGACGCCCGACATCCACCCGACAACCTGAATGGAGACAACACGATGACCCAAGCCACGAACGACCAGTTCCTCCTCGCCGCCCGCCCCGTCGGCCTGCCGAAGGACAGCGACTGGCAGCGCGCCGCGCCGGCCCTGCCCGACCTGAACGAGGGCGACGTACGCGTCAAGCTGCTCTACCTCTCGCTCGACCCGGCCATGCGCGGCTGGATGAACGAAGGCAAATCCTACGTGCGCCCGGTCGCCATCGGCGAAGTGATGCGCGCCGGCGGCATCGGCATCGTGGAGGAATCGAAGTCGCCGAAGTTCGCCGCCGGCGACACCGTGATGGGCGTGATGGGCGTGCAGCGCTACTGGAGCGGCCCGGCCGACGACCGCGGCGCCATGCTGGCCAAGGTCGACCCGGCGCTGGCCCCGCTGCCGACCTGGCTCAACGCGCTCGGCATGCCGGGCATGACCGCCTACTTCGGCCTGCTCGACGTCGGCCAGCCGAAGCCGGGCGAGACGGTGGTGGTCTCGGGCGCGGCCGGCGCGGTCGGCATGACGGTCGGCCAGGTCGCGCGCAACATGGGC
>DNCF01000097.1 GCA_003484545.1 Massilia sp.
GCGCGGCGCGCGGTGCTGACCGTGACCACGGTGCACCGCAGCGACCGCGACGAAAACCTGGCCGAACTCGAGCGCCGGATGCGAACCCAGCTGGCGGCCATTCCCGGCGCGCGCTTCACCGTCGGCCAGCCCGACACCGGCAGCAAGCTGCAGCTGGTCCTGCGCAGCGAGGACCCGGCCGCCCTGAGCGCCGCCGCCCAGCGCGCCGAGCGCGACCTGCGCACGCTGCAGGGCATCGGCAACGTCAGCTCGAGCGCCTCGCTGGTGCGCCCGGAGATCATCGTGCGCCCCGACTTCGCGCGCGCGGCCGACCTGGGCGTGACCGCCGCGTCGATCGGCGAGACGGTGCGCGTGGCCACCGCCGGCGACTACGACCAGGCGCTGCCTAAGATGAATTTGTCCGAGCGCCAGGTGCCGATCCGGGTCAAGCTGCCGGACGCGGTGCGCGCCGATCTCGACGCCATCGGCCGCCTGACGGTGCCCGGCAAGAACGGCCCGGTGCTGCTGGCGAGCGTGGCCGACATCACGATGGAAAGCGGTCCGGCCCAGATCGACCGCCTGAACCGCAGCCGCAACGTGACGCTCGACGTCGAGCTGTCGGGCCGCTCGCTGGGCGAGGTGAACGCCGAGGCGCGCGCCCTGCCCGCCTTCCAGAACCTGCCGCCCTCGGTGACGATCGCGGAACTGGGCGACGCCCAGGAAATGCAGGCGCTGTTCGCCAGCTTCGGCATCGCCATGACCATCGGCGTGCTCTGCATCTATGGGGTGCTGGTGCTGCTGTTCGCCGACTTCATGCAGCCGCTGACCATCCTGGCCGCGCTGCCGCTGTCGATCGGCGGCGCCTTCGTCGCCCTGCTGATCACGGGCAGCGCGCTGTCGATGCCGACCATGATTGGCCTGATCATGCTGATGGGGATCGTGACCAAGAACTCGATCCTGCTGGTCGACTACGCGATCCTGGCGCGCAACGCCGGCATGAACCGCTTCGACGCCCTGGTCGACGCCTGCCACAAGCGCAGCCGCCCGATCATCATGACCACCATCGCGATGGGCGCCGGCATGCTGCCGCTGGCCCTGGGCCTGTCGGGCGATCCGAGCTTCCGTGCGCCGATGGCGATCGCCGTGATCGGCGGCCTGATCACATCGACCCTGCTCAGCCTGCTGGTGGTGCCGGCCGTGTTCACCTATGTGGACGACTTCAAGAACCTGATGTGGCGCGCCGTGCGCAAGGTGCAGCGGCATCCGCATGAGGTGCCGGCGAAGCGGGAAGAGCCGAGTGCAATGAAGTGAGCAGGAAGTATCAACAAGAACGCCGGCTGATCAGCCGGCGTTTTTTATGCCTCAACGGCAGGCTTCAACGCGTCGGCGTTACCCGCCAGACGGTGTTCGCCAGGTCGTCCGCGACGATCAGCGCCCCGCGCGGGTCGACCGTCACGCCGACTGGCCGTCCGCGTGTCTTGCCGTCCTCGCCACGGAAACCGGTCACGAAGTCGACCGGTTCGCCGGCAGGACGCCCATTGCTGAACGGCACGAAGATCACCTTGTAGCCCACCGGCGGCGTGCGGTTCCAGCTGCCGTGCTCGCCGACGAAGGCGCCATTCGCATACTTCGTCCCCATCGCCGGCCCGGAGAAGCTGAGGCCCAGCGCGGCGACGTGCGAGCCCAGGCTGTAATCCGGCTTGATGGCGGCGGCCACCTTTTTCGGGTCCTGCGGCTTGACGCGCGGGTCGACGTTCTGGCCCCAGTAGCTGTACGGCCAGCCGTAGAAACCGCCTTCGCGCACCGAGGTCAGGTAGTCCGGCACCAGGTCCGGGCCCAGCTCGTCGCGTTCGTTGACCACCGACCACAGCTGCCCGGTTTCCGGGTGCATCGCCAGCGCCGTCGGGTTACGCAGGCCGGTCGCATACGGCCGGTGGGCGCCGGTGGTGGCGTCGATCTGCCACACCATGGCCCGGTCGAGCTCGGCTTCCATGCCGCGCTCCGTGATGTTGCTGTTCGATCCAATGCCGACGTACAGGAAGCGTCCGTCCGGGCTGACGGTCAGCGCCTTGGTCCAGTGGTGGTTGATTTCCGCAGGCAGCCTGGCGATGCTCGTCGGCGCGGCGCCGGCACGGGTCTGGCCTTCCCGGTAGTCGAAGCTGACCAGCTCGTCCTGGTTGGCCACGTAGATCTTGTTGTTCGCAAACGCCAGCCCGTAGGGGGCATTCAGGTTTTCCGCGAACACCGTTTTCAGCTCGTACTGGCCGTCGCCGTCGGCATCGCGCAGCAGGGTCAGGCGGTTGCCGCCCTTGACCTTGGTATTGCCCTTGGCCTTGATGTAGCCGGCGATCACGTCTTTCGGCTTGAGCTTGGCGGCGCTGCCGCCGCGGCCTTCCGCCACCAGGATGTCGCCGTTCGGGAGCACCAGGGTCTGGCGCGGGATCGCCAGGCCGGTCGCGATCGCCGTGACCGTGAAACCTTCGGGCACGGTCGGCTTCTGGTCGCCCCAGGGCGTCGGTTCGGCGATCTTCATGTTGGGCAACAGGCCGCGTTGCGGTTCCGGCAGCTTCGGGTCCGGTCCATGCGCCTGCGTGCTTGCGCCGTCGTTACTGCATGCGCCCAACAGCAGGCCCATGCCCAACAATGCCAGTGTGCTGGTTCGCTTCATTTCACACCTCCCGCACGCACGCTCAGTCCGACCCAGGCCGCCAGGCAGCTGAGGAGGAACACGATACCCGACAGGACGAGCCCGGCCGGCATGACGGCCCAGGCATCCTTTGCATGCTGGAAGGCATTCACCAGCCCGAGCACGAAGGTCGCCAGCAGCAGCAGGAAATACACCAGGGGATGACCGCCTTTCTGCCTCGCCCGGACCAGGTTGAGCAGCGCGAACAGCAGCGCCAGTCCGCAGAACAGCTCGGCACCCGCGATCAGCCAGGAGGCAAAGTTGCTCCACTGGATCTGGTAGCTCTGGTAGTAGGCGATATCGCTCAGCAAGGCGCCGAGGAACAGGGGAACGGTCCCGGCCAGCAGGATCGTATGCAATGTGCCCGGCGGGTGTCGATATGCCGGGCTGGGCGTTGCGATGGTAGACATTGGCTTGTCCTCGATGGTGATGATAATTGCCTAAATACTATCGCCTATGCGAAATGCTTGGCGCAAGCTTGCTCATGGGGAATTTCCTTGGATACGACGGCAGCATTTCCCCAGCCGGCATCCAGCAGGCAGCGCGAGCGGCCCGGCGGAAAAAGGCATGGGGACACCTGGCGCCCGACGCCGGCGTCCGAACGGCAGCTCAACGCAGCATCGCGACCAGGACAATGATTGGGATCGGCGCACCTAGCAGCCACAGCAGTATCGAACGCATGCGCCCGCCCTTCGTGTTCCAGGGGAGGGAAACGATCGCCAGGCCATCGCGCAGCCTGCCGCCGATCGTCGCGCACCAGCTGGCGGCAACGGCGCCGAGGAGCAGCGCGGCAGTCAGCCACAGCGCGGCGGCGGCGGCCGCGGTGCGCGCACTGTCGGCCGCTTCGCGCGCGACCGCCCTG
>DNCF01000096.1 GCA_003484545.1 Massilia sp.
CCTATCCGGGCGCCTCGGCGCAGACGCTGGAAGACTCGGTCATTTCCGTCATCGAACGCGAAATGAACGGCTCGCCCGGCCTGATCTACATGGAATCGACCAGCCAGGCCAACGGCACCGGCTCGATCACCCTGACCTTCGAGACCGGCACCGACCCTGACCTGGCGCAGGTGGACGTGCAGAACCGCCTGTCGCGCGCCACCCCGCGCCTGCCGCAGGCCGTGAACCAGCAGGGCGTGCGCGTGGACAAGGTCCGCGCCAACTTCCTGATGTTCACCATCCTGTCGTCGGACGATCCGAAGTGGGACCCGATCGCGCTGGGCGACTACGCCTCGCGCACGGTGCTGCCCGAGATCCAGCGTATCCGCGGCGTCGGTACCGCCCAGCTGTTCGGCACCGAGCGCGCGATGCGCATCTGGATCGACCCGGCCAAGCTGGTCGGCCTGAACCTGTCGCCGGCCGACGTCAACAACGCGATCCGCGCCCAGAACGCCCAGGTGGCCTCGGGCACGATCGGCGACCTGCCGCTGGCCGCTGGCCAGGAAATCACCGCGACCGTGGTGGTGGAAGGCCAGCTCAGCACCGTCGAGCAGTTCGGCAACATCGTCCTGCGCGCCAATCCCGACGGTTCGACCGTGCGCCTGAAGGACGTCGCCCGCGTCGAAATCGGCGGCCAGGCCTACCAGACTTCGGCGCGCCTGAACGGCAAGCCGTCGACCGGTATCGGCGTGCAGCTGGCGCCGTCCGGCAACGCGCTGGAAACCGCCAAGCTGGTGCGCGAGCGCATGGAAGAACTGTCGCGCTACTTCCCGCACGGCGTGAAGTACACGATCCCGTTCGACAGCTCGAAGTTCATCGACATCTCGATCGAGCAGGTGGTGCATACCCTGATCGAAGCGGTGCTGCTGGTGTTCGTCGTGATGTACGTGTTCCTGCAGAACTTCCGCTACACCGTGATCCCGACCATCGTGGTGCCGGTCGCCCTGCTCGGCTCGCTGGCCGTGCTGCTGGCGCTGGGCTTCTCGATCAACGTGCTGACCATGTTCGGCATGGTGCTCGTGATCGGTATCGTGGTCGACGACGCGATCGTGGTCGTCGAGAACGTCGAGCGCATCATGAGCGAGGAAGGCCTGCCGCCGCTGCAGGCGACGCGCAAGGCGATGGGCCAGATCTCGGGCGCCATCATCGGCGTGACCGTGGTGCTGATGTCGGTGTTCGTGCCGCTGGCCTTCTTCGGCGGCGCGGTCGGCAACATCTACCGCCAGTTCTCGGCCGTCATGGTGTCCTCGATCGCCTTCTCGGCCTTCATGGCGCTGTCGCTGACGCCGGCGCTGTGCGCGCACCTGCTCAAGCCGGTCGAGGCCGGCCACCACCACGAGAAGAAAGGCTTCTTCGGCTGGTTCAACCGCAAGTTCGCCGTCACCGCCAAGCGCTATGAAGGTTTCGTCGGCAGCATCCTGCGCCGCTCGGGCCGCGCGATGGTCGTGTTCGTGCTGCTGGTCGGCGTGGTCGCCCTGCTGTTCGCGCGCATGCCGAACTCCTTCCTGCCGAACGAAGACCAGGGCTACGTGGTCGCCAACATCCAGCTGCCGCCGGGCGCCTCGCTCGAGCGCACCAACCAGGTCATGCGCAACGCCGAAGCCTTCGTGCTGAAGCAGCCGGAAGTGGCGAACATGGTCAGCGTGCTGGGCTTCTCGTTCTCGGGCCAGGGCCAGAACATGGCGCTCGCCTTCATTCCGCTGAAGGACTGGAACGAACGCAAGGGCGACGGCCAGGACGCGCAGTCGGTCGCCAACCGCATCACCGGCGCCATGATGATGACCCAGCGCGACGCCTTCATCTTCTCGCTGAGCCCGCCGCCGATCCCGGAACTGGGCCGCGGCACCGGCTTCTCGTTCCGCCTGCAGGACCGCGGCGGTAACGGCCACGACGCGCTCGTCAAGGCGCGCAACCAGCTGCTGGGCATGGCCTCGCAGAGCAAGGTGCTGACCGGCGTGCGTCCGGAAGGCCTGGAAGACGCGCCGCAGGTGATGCTCGACATCGACCGCGACAAGGCGCAGGCGCTGGGCGTGACCTTCGACGCGATCAACACCGCGATCTCGACCTCGCTCGGTTCGAGCTACGTGAACGACTTCCCGAACGCCGGCCGCCTGCAGCGCGTGGTCGTGCAAGCCGACGCCAAGGACCGCATGCAGCCGGACGACCTGCTGCGCCTGAACGCCCTGAACATGCAGGGCCAGCCGGTGCCGCTGTCGTCCTTCGCCACCACCCGCTGGGTGACCGGCCCGATGCAGACGATCCGCTACAATGGCTATCCGAGCATGAGCATCTCGGGCGACGCCGCGCCGGGGTATTCGACCGGCGACGCGCTGGCCGAGATGGAAGCGCTGGCGGCCAAGCTGCCGGCCGGCTTCGCCTTCGAATGGACCGGCCAGTCGCGCGAGGAGAAGCTGTCCGGCTCGACCATGGGCATCCTGATCGCCTTTGCGATGCTGGCGGTGTTCCTGGCCCTGGCCGCGCTGTATGAAAGCTGGTCGATCCCGGTCTCGGTGCTGCTGGTGGTGCCGGTCGGCGTGCTCGGCGCGATCGCCGCGGCGATGTTGCGCGGCTATCCGAACGACGTGTACTTCAAGATCGGCCTGATCACCATCATCGGCCTGGCGGCGAAGAACGCGATCCTGATCATCGAGTTCGCGAAAGACCTGCAGGCCCAGGGCCGCAGCCCGATGGAAGCGGCGATCGAAGCGGCGCACCTGCGCTTCCGCCCGATCATCATGACCTCGCT
>DNCF01000095.1:0-223 GCA_003484545.1 Massilia sp.
CCCATGGCAGCGCGAAGCGCACCGGCGCTTCTCCGGCCCTGATCGACGACGATACGCCGACGCCGGCGCACGCGCGCTTTTCCTGGCCGCGCCTGGCGCTGGTCGCCCTGGGCGGGGTCGCGCTGATGGGATTGGCGTGGCTGGCGCTGGCCGCTTGGGGCGGGACTCACGGCACGCTGGCGCAGATGGGCTGGTTCTTCAGCAAGGCCGCGCTGCTGACCTT
>DNCF01000095.1:530-6557 GCA_003484545.1 Massilia sp.
GGCCGCGCTGCTGACCTTCGGCGGCGCCTATGCCGTGCTGCCCTACGTGGTGCAGGGCGCGGTCGAGCACTACGGCTGGCTCGACGCGACCCAGATGATCGATGGCCTGGCGCTGGGCGAGACCACGCCCGGCCCCTTGATCATGATCGTCGCCTTCGTCGGCTTCGTCGGCGGCTGGACCCATGCCCTGCTCGGGCCGCAGGCGCTGCCGCTGGCCGGCCTGCTCGGCGGCGCGGTCGCCGCGCTGTTTACCTTCCTGCCCTCCTTCATCTTCATCCTGGCCGGCGGCCCGCTGGTCGAAGCCACGCGCGGCGACCTGCGCCTCACCGCGCCGCTGACCGCCATTTCCGCGGCGGTGGTCGGCGTCATCGCCAGCCTTGCTGTATACTTCGGGCGCGAAGTCTTCTTCGCCGGCGGCGTCTTCCAACCCGTCGCCCTCGTCATCGGGGCCCTGGCCGCGGTCGCGCTGCTGCGCTACCGGGTCGGCACCATCAAGCTGCTCGCCGCCTGTGCGCTCGCGGGCCTCGTGCTATCGTATTGGTATGGCTGAAAAAATCATCATGCTGAATGACCTGCGCAGTCCCGCGCTGGCCGTTCCGGCAACACCCGTCGCACCCAGCGGCCACCTCGTCGATGCGCTCGCGCGTCCCCTGCACGACCTGCGGATCTCGGTCACCGACCGCTGCAATTTCCGCTGCGTGTACTGCATGCCGAAGGAAGTGTTCGGCAAGGACTATCCCTACCTGCCGCATGGCGACCTGCTCTCGTTCGAGGAAATCACGCGCGTGGCGCGCATCTTCATCGCCCACGGCGTCGAGAAGATCCGCCTGACCGGCGGCGAGCCCCTGCTGCGCAAGAACCTCGAGCACCTGGTGGCGATGCTGCGCGCGCTGCCGACCGCCTCCGGCCGGCCGCTCGACCTGACGCTCACCACCAACGGCTCGATCCTGGCGCGCAAGGCGCGCGCCCTGAAGGACGCCGGGCTGGACCGCGTCACGGTCTCGCTCGACGCCATCGACGACGCCGTCTTCAAGCGCATGAACGACGTCGACTTCGCTGTCGCCGACGTGCTGGCCGGGATCGAGGCGGCGCATGCCGCCGGCCTGGGCCCGATCAAGGTCAATATGGTGGTCAAGCGCGGCAGCAACGACGACCAGATCGTGCCGATGGCGCGCCACTTCAAAGGCTCGCCCGTGATCCTGCGCTTCATCGAATACATGGACGTGGGCGCCTCGAACGGCTGGAACATGGACGAAGTCGTGCCGTCCAGCGAAGTGGTGCGTCGGATCGGGGCCGAGATGCCGCTGGCGCCGCTCGACCCAAACTACACCGGCGAGACCGCCGCGCGCTGGCGCTACCTGGACGGCGGTGGCGAAATCGGCGTCATCTCCAGCGTCACCGGCGCCTTCTGCAAGGACTGCAGCCGCATGCGCCTGTCGACCGAGGGCAAGCTCTACACCTGCCTGTTCGCCACCCAGGGCCACGACCTGCGCGCCCTGCTGCGCGGCGGCCATGACGACCTGGCGATCGGCGGCGCCGTCGCACGCCTGTGGCAGGGCCGCGCCGACCGCTATTCCGAGACCCGCACCATCAACACCACGGGGCTGGCGCGCGGCGCGCGCAAAGTCGAAATGTCCTACATCGGCGGTTAAAAATGAACAAGCAAGCATCGATCAGCGGACTGATCCTCGCGGGCGGACGCGGCTCGCGCATGGGCCACGTCGACAAGGGCCTGCAGCCCTTCCGCGGCAAGACCATGGTGGCGCACGTGCTCGAGCGCCTCGCGCCGCAGGTATCCAGCGTGGCCATCAACGCCAACCAGAACCTCGCCACGTACGCCGAACTCGGCGTGCCGGTCTGGCCGGACGACCTGGCCGGCTTCGCCGGGCCGCTGGCCGGGCTGGAAACCGGCATGCGCCGCTGCCAGACCACCTACCTGCTCACCGCGCCCTGCGATTCGCCTTTCGTGCCCGCCGACCTGGCCGCGCGGCTGCTGGCGGCGCTCGAGGAACAGGACGCCGACCTCGCCTTTGCCGCGACCCGGGAGCCGGGCCAGCGCACGCAGCCGCATCCGGTGTTCTGCCTGGTGAAGGCGAACCTGCTGCCGATCCTGTCGAGCTATCTGCTTGATGGCGGACGCCGCATGGACGGCTGGTACAAGGACCTGAAGGCGGTCGAGGTGCTGTTCGAGGACGCGGACGCCTTCCGCAACATCAACACGCTCGACGAGCTGCGCAACCTGGATACCGGCGCCGCGCCGCGCCTGCGGGACGTGACGAGCTGCCTGTCGGCCTACGATCCGGACGCGCTGCCGGTGCGCGACGCCCAGCGCATCATCCGCGAGTTCGTGCAACCGGTGCGCGCCGTCGAACAGGTGGCGCTGCGCGCCGCCCTCGGCCGCGTGCTGGCGCGCGACATCGTCTCGCCGATCGACGTGCCGGCCCACGACAACTCGGCCATGGACGGCTACGCCCTGCGCGGCGCGGATATCCCGCTTGACGGCGTGGCGCGCCTGGCCGTGATCGGCACCGTCTATGCCGGCCGCCCGACCGAACTGGTGCCCGGTCCGGGCGAATGCGTGCGCATCATGACCGGCGGCGTCATGCCCGCGGGCTGCGATAGCGTGGTGCCGCAGGAACTGCTGCTGGAAGACGGCGAGCACGAAGTCGTGCTGAAGGCGGGCACCATCCGCGCCGGCGACAACCGGCGTTTTGCGGGCGAAGACCTGAAGGCCGGCAGCCCTGCCCTGCGCGCCGGGAAGATCGTCCGCCCGGCCGACCTGGGCCTGATCGCCTCGCTCGGCATCGCCGAGGTGCCGGTGCAGCGCCGCCTGCGCGTCGCCTTCTTCTCGACCGGCGACGAGCTGCGCTCGATCGGCCAGGCGCTCGATGAAGGCAGCGTCTACGACAGCAACCGCTACACCATCTACGGCATGCTGCAGCGCCTGGGCTGCGACATCATCGACATGGGCATCGTGCGCGACGACCCGGCGGCGCTCGAGGAAGCGCTGCGCAGCGCCTGCGAGAACGCGGACGCGATCGTCACCTCCGGCGGCGTCTCGGTCGGCGCGGCCGACTACACCAAGCAGATCATGGCGCGCCTGGGCGACGTCACCTTCTGGAAGATCGGCATGCGCCCGGGCCGCCCGCTGGCCTTTGGCCGCATCAACTCGAACGGCCGCAGCGCCTTCCTGTTCGGCCTGCCGGGCAATCCGGTGGCGGTCATGGTGTCGTTCTACTTCTTCGCGCGCGAAGCCCTGCTGCGCATGATGGGCGCCGAGGCGCCCCTGCCGCTGCTGCGCGCCCGTTCGCAGGGCGCGATCCGCAAGAAGCCGGGCCGCACCGAATACCAGCGCGGCATCCTGACCCACGGCGACGACGGCGCGCCCCAGGTACGCATCACCGGCTCGCAAGGCTCCGGCATCTTGCGCTCGATGTCGGAGGCGAACTGCATGGTGGTACTGCACGATGAACAGGGCAGCGTCGCGGCGGGCGAGATGGTGGATGTGCTGATGTTCGAAGGGCTGATATAACGATAACGTCGATGACGTAGGGTGGGCGCCCCCGTGCCCACGCGTTATGCATCCGGCCCGATCATCGCCGTGCCACGCGTTACGCATGCGGACCTATTCCAGGTCCGCAACCTTCGGTCCTATTCGATCCACATCGCGTCCAGCTGCGGCGTCCCGCCCCAATCCGCCGGATACACGCCATTTTTCACGTACCGATGAAACGTCGAATACGGCCAATCCGCCGCACTCGCCACATGGCCATGCCGCACCGGGTTGAAATGGATGTAGTCCATGTGGCGCTCGAAATCGCGATCGTCGCGGATCTGGTGTTCATGGAAACGGCGTTGCCAGATCGACGCATCGCGGTGCTCGATACGCGACGGATTCCTGGTGCCGGTCGAGACCGTGGAAACCAGCGCAGACCGCGATACCGCGCTTTTGATGATGTCCCAGCGGGTCGAATAATCGGTATCGCCGTCGGGCAGGGTCCAGATGCAATGCAGGTGGTCGGGCATCAGCACCCATGCATCGATCGTGAATGGCCGTGATCGACGAACGTCTTCAACAGCCCGGCGCAATGCCGAGCGAATTGGCGGCAGGCACAGGATCGGATGTCGCCGAAATGACGCCAACGTGAAAAAATAGGTCGCGCCAGTGCGGGAGCGGCGATAACGGGACATGGCAGCGCGCATTGTAGAGGACGCGTAGCGCCGTTTGTTACGGTTCCACGGTCGTTGCCACGATCATTCGTCCCGCTCCATCCCATCCGGTCCCAGCATCAGTTGCGCCGCCTCGCTCGGCAGCGCCTCGACCGACTTGAGCTTGCGCGCCATCTGGCGGCTGCGCACTTCGGCGCTTTCGATGTTCTTCGCCGCCTTCTCCAGGGTCGCCTTGGTGGCGGCCAGGACGTCGCCGAACTTGGCGAATTCGGTCTTCACCGCGCCCAGCACCTGCCATACCTCGGAGGAGCGCTTTTCCAGCGCCAGCGTCCGGAAGCCCATCTGCAGGCTGTTCAATAGCGCGGTAAGGGTCGATGGGCCGGCGATCGTCACCCGCAACGTGCGCTGCAGTTCGTCGGCGACGCCGGGGCGGCGCATCACTTCGGCGTACAGGCCTTCGGTCGGCAGGAACAGGATCGCGAAGTCGGTCGTCTGCGGCGGCGACACGTATTTCTCGCAAATGGTCTTCGCTTCGGCACGCACCGCGCGTTCGAGCTCGGCGCCATAGCGGGCGGCGCCGTCCGCGTCGGCGCGGTCCTGTGCTTCGATCAGGCGCTCGTACTGCTCCTTCGGGAACTTGGCGTCGATCGGCAGCCACAGCGGCGGCCCGCCATCGACCACGCCCGGCAGCTTGATCGCGAACTCGACGCGCGCGTTGGAGCCGGCCACGGTCTCGACGTTCTTCGCGTACTGGTCCACCGTCAGCACCTGTTCGAGCAGCATTTCGAGCTGCACTTCGCCCCAGGTGCCGCGCGTCTTCACGTTGGTCAGCACGCGCTTCAGGTCGCCCACGCCGATCGCCAGCTGCTGCATCTCGCCCAGGCCCTGGTGCACCTTTTCCAGGCGCTCCGAGACATGGCGGAACGACTCGGTCAGGCGCGTTTCCAGGGTCGTGTGCAGCTTCTCGTCGACGGTCTGGCGCATCTCTTCCAGGCGCCTGGCGTTGTCGACCTGCAGGTCGCGGATCTTGGTCTCGAGCGTGGCGCGCACTTCGAGCATGCGCTGGGCATTCGATTCGGTGAGATTGGCCAGGGTCTGCTGCAAGGTGTCGGCGAAGCGCTTCAGCGCGCGCGCCTGTTCCTCGCGCCCGCCGGCCGCGTGCAGCTGCATCTGCTGGCGCATGCTGTCCAGTTGCTGGACGGTGGCCGCCTGGTGCTGGGCCATGTGGGCCGCGAGTTCCTGGCGCGTGGCCTGGGCGCTGTGCTGCAGTTCCAGCCGCAGTTCGCGCTCGACGCGTTCGAACTGCTGGCCATTGCCGTCGTTGCCGCCGTTACCACTGAGGCCGCGCGCGCGCAACAGCACCAGGACCTGCAGTGCGATCACGGCAAGGAGCGCGATCGCGAGGACGGCGAATTGGAGGGTGCTCATCTCAGTCGGCCTTGTTGCGCATCCAGTCGGCGGTCTGGTAGAAGGACTGCATCAGGCGCAGGCGCAGCGCGTCGTCCATGCCGATGTCTTCCATGGCCCAGGCCATCGCGCGCAGCCATTGGTCGCGCTCGCTGGTGCCGATCGCGAACGGCAGGTGGCGTGCACGCAGGCGCGGGTGGCCGTAGCGTTCGATGAACAGGTCGGGCCCGCCCATCCAGCCGGACAGGAACATGAACAGCTTCTCGCGCGAGCTGTCGTTCGGTTTCGGGTGCATTGCGTGGATGCCGGCGAATTCCGGCTCCAGTTCCATCAGGTCGTAGAAGCGGTCGACCAGTTCGCGCAGGCGGCTTTCGCCGCCGATGATTTCGTACAGGGTTTGGTTCTCGGACATCCCGCCATCATAACGTAGCGTGGGCACTTCGTGCCCAC
>DNCF01000095.1:6681-6857 GCA_003484545.1 Massilia sp.
TGCCCACGCGTGAACGATGAATATGGTCAGCCCGCCTCGCGCAGCGTCTGCAACGGCGGCTGGCGCAGCACGGCGCGCAGGCCGAACCAGCCGCCCACCAGCGCGCAGGCCACGCCGGCCGTGATCCCGGCCATCCAGACGCCCGGCTCGAAAGTCCAGGGGAACAGATCGGAAGA
>DNCF01000450.1:0-3430 GCA_003484545.1 Massilia sp.
CGGCAGTTGCGCCAGCAGGGGCGGCGTCAACTGTGCCGGGGCGTCGAGCAGCAATACGCAGTCGAGCGGCGCGATCGCCGCCAGCAGGCCGGCCATTTCACGCAGCAGCAGGGCTGCTTGCTCCGCGCCGGCGCCGGCGCGCAGATCCAGGCTCAGCGCCACCCACTCGTTCCGCCCATTGGCGATCGGGCGCATCTGCACCAGCGGGAACGGGGTCAAGTCCAATGCGGCCATCGGAAATCTATGAGTAGGCGATGGAAACATATTAGTCGAGCAATTAGCTGAAAGCAACTTATTTTGTTTCCTAGGAGACACATTGACTACGTGATAATACGTAGGCAAACGGGTGGGGCGAGCGAGTAGAATCATGCGCTTGCAATTTGCATAATGATGCAAAATGATTTGCAAATACGGGTCGGACGCAGCCGGCCGTGCCGCCTCTCGCGGCAATGCGCCGGACGCACCGCGCCTTTACGAATAAAAAACTGAAGGAGCCACCATGAAAAGCCTCGGAAACAAGCTCGGCTGGGCGGCGCTCTCACTCCTCGGCGCGTTCGCGCTCGCTTATGTGGCCCTGCGCCGCGGCGAGTCGATCAACGCCGTGTGGGTGGTCGCCGCGGCCGTCTGCGTTTACCTCATCGCCTACCGTTTCTACAGCCTCTACATCGCCACCAAGGTGATGGGGCTGGACGCGCGTCGCCAGACGCCTGCCTATAAATACAACGACGGCCTCGACTACGTGCCGACCAACCAGTACGTGCTGTTCGGCCACCACTTCGCCGCCATCGCAGGCGCCGGACCGCTCGTCGGACCGGTCCTGGCCGCGCAGATGGGTTACCTGCCGGGCATGATGTGGATCCTGGCCGGCGTCGTGTTCGCCGGCGCGGTCCAGGACTTCATCGTGCTGTTCATGTCGATGCGCCGCGACGGCCGCTCGCTGGGCGACCTGATCAAGTCCGAGATGGGCGAGATCCCCGGCGTCATCGCGCTGTTCGGCACCTTCATGATCATGGTGATCATCCTCGCGGTGCTGGCCCTCATCGTCGTCAAGGCGCTGACCGGCTCGCCCTGGGGCACCTTCACCGTGATGGCGACGATCCCGATCGCGCTCTTCATGGGCCTGTATTCGCGCTACTTCCGCGTCGGCCGCATCGGCGAGATCTCGCTGATCGGCTTCGTGCTGCTGATGCTGGCCATCGTCGGCGGCCAGTGGGTGCACGATTCGCCCACCCTCGGCCCGATGTTCACCTTCACCGGCGTCGAACTGACCTGGATGCTGATCGGCTACGGCTTCGTCGCCTCGGTGATTCCGGTATGGCTGCTGCTGGCGCCGCGCGACTACCTGTCTACTTTCCTCAAGATCGGCACCATCGTGGCGCTGGCCATCGGCATCCTGCTGGTCGCCCCGCACATGCAAATGCCGGCCGTGACCCGCTTCATCGACGGCACCGGCCCGGTCTGGTCGGGCAACCTGTTCCCCTTCCTGTTCATCACCATCGCCTGCGGCGCCGTCTCCGGCTTCCACGCGCTGATCTCCTCGGGCACCACGCCGAAGATGATCGAGAACGAGACCCACGCCCGCTTCATCGGCTACGGCGCCATGCTGATGGAATCGTTTGTCGCCATCATGGCGCTGGTCGCCGCCTCGACCATCGATCCTGGCATCTACTTCGCGATGAACGCGCCGGCCGCCGTGCTCGGCACCACCGCGCAGTCGGCCGCTGCCGCCGTCTCGAACTGGGGGTTCGTCGTCACCCCCGACGCGCTCACGCAAATGGCCAAGGACGTCGGCGAGCACACCATCATCTCGCGCGCCGGCGGCGCGCCGACCCTGGCGGTGGGCATGGCCAACATCCTGTCCAACGTCATCGGCGGCAAGGCCATGATGGCCTTCTGGTACCACTTCGCGATCCTGTTCGAGGCGCTGTTCATCCTGACCGCGGTGGATGCGGGCACCCGCGCCGGCCGCTTCATGCTGCAGGACCTGCTGGGCGCCTTTGCCCCGGCCCTGAAGCGCACCGATTCGCTGCCGGCCAACCTGCTGGCGACCGGCCTGTGCGTCGCCGCCTGGGGTTACTTCCTGTACCAGGGCGTGGTCGATCCGCTGGGCGGCATCAACACCCTGTGGCCGCTGTTCGGCATCGCCAACCAGATGCTGGCAGGTATCGCGCTGATGCTGGGCACCGTGGTGCTGTTCAAGATGAAGCGCGGCCAGTACGCCTGGGTCACGATCGTGCCGACCATCTGGCTGCTGATCTGCACCCTGACCGCCGGCTGGCAGAAGATCTTCGACGAGAACGTCAAGGTCGGCTTCGTCGCCCACGCGCAGAAGTTCCAGGCAGCGCTCGACCAGGGCCAGATCCTGGCGCCGGCCAAGTCGCTCGACGAAATGCGCCGCATCATCTTCAACGACTACGTCGACGCCGCCCTGGCCGGCTTCTTCATGGTCGTCGTGGTCGCGGTGCTGGTCTACGGCATCAAGACCGTGATGAACGCGCGCAACAGCAGCAGCCCGACGGTGAAGGAATCGCCGTTCGTGGCAGCACCGACCGCACAGGTGCAGTGATGCTCGCCGCCCTCGCCCAAGCCGGCAAGTACCTCGGGCAAAGCATGCGCCTGATGGTCGGCCTGCCGGAATACGACACCTACCTCGCGCACATGGAGCGCGAGCATCCGGGCAAGACCCCGATGACGTACGAGGAGTTCTTCCGCGAGCGCCAGGAGGCGCGCTACGGCTCCGGGCGCAGCGGCGGCTGCTGTTGACCAAGGTCGCACGATAAGACGTAAATAAACCAGGCGGCAGGGTGCCCGGCGATTGCCGGACGCCCTGCCGCTTTTTCTTTCTCTTTTCTCTTTCTCCTACTCCCGCTTCCCTTCCGTTTTCCCTCCCTACCCCTTTGCGTTCGCGCAAAGCCGCCCCCTTCCCTACAACGTATATTTTTTCTTGCAGGAATTTGCATTTCTGCAAGGAGGGCTTGCGCGCAGTCAAACGCCGGGTCCGCGTCCCAATGCCGGCCCCCGCGACAACCATGGCGAACCTCGAGCGCTCCAGCCTGAACCGGAAGTTGACGATGATGTCGCTGCTCTCAACCGGCAGCGCCCTGCTCATCGTCTTCGTCGCCTTCGCCCTTGCCTCGGTGCACAAGGGCCGCAACGACGAAAGCATGCAGCTGTCGTCATTGGCCGGGGTGGTGGCCACCAACAGTGCCGACGCCCTGGTGTTCAACGACCGCAGCCTGGCCGGCGCCCTGCTCGCCGCCCTCAAGTCCAAGGAAGAGATTTCCAGCGCCGCCCTGTACGACCGCCAGGGCAAGCTGTTCGCCGCCTACCGCTCGCCGGCGCACGCCGCCGAGGAACCGCCGCCCGCGCTGGCCGCCTTCGACGACGCCGCGCTCGCGGAGGCCAACCTGGTCGGCGCACGCCTGTGGTC
>DNCF01000450.1:3497-3987 GCA_003484545.1 Massilia sp.
AACGCCTGTGGTCGCCGCGCATGCGCCTGTACCAGCCTGTCGTCAGCGGCCAGGCCCAGGTCGGCACGATCGTGATCGAGGCCGACCTGCTCGCGATGTGGCGCGACATCGCCGGCAGCCTGGGCGTGATCGGCGCGGCCATGTGCGTGTCGCTGCTGGTGTCGCAGGTGGCGGCGCGGCGTTTCACGCGCTCGATCACCGACCCGGTGACGAAGCTGATCCAGGCCGCGCGCAAGGTCTCGGAAAGCCAGAACTACACCCTGCGCGTGCCCCACCTGCGCAACGACGAGCTGGGCACGCTGATCGACAGCTTCAACGACATGCTGGCCCAGATCGAGGGCCGCGGCGCCGCCCTGGTCAACCACCGCGACGAACTGGAACGCCAGGTGTCGGTGCGCACCGAACAGCTCGAACGCGCCAAGAACGCCGCCGAGGCGGCCAGCCGCGCCAAGAGCGCTTTTCTTGCCACCATGAGCCACGAGATCCGCAC
>DNCF01000450.1:4136-4688 GCA_003484545.1 Massilia sp.
CATGAGCCACGAGATCCGCACCCCGATGAACGGGGTGCTGGGCATGGCCGAGATGCTGCTCGGGACCGATCTCTCCGAGACTCAGCGCAACTACACGCGCCTGGTCAAGCGCTCGGGCGAACACCTGCTGGTGATCATCAACGACATCCTCGACTTCTCGAAGATCGAGGCGGGCAAGCTCACCATCGAGTACATCAATTTCAACCTCTGGGACCTGCTGGAAGACATCCACACCGTCTACACCCCGCAGGCCCACAACAAGGGCATCGCGCTCGACTTCGACATCGCCAACGACATCCCGGTGGCGATCTGCGGCGACCCGAACCGGCTGCGCCAGATCATGGCCAACCTGCTGGGCAACGCGATCAAGTTCACCGAACACGGGCGGATCGACGCCCTGGTGCGCATCGCCAGCGAGGACAGCCAGGCCGTGATGCTGCGCTTCGAAGTGCGCGACACCGGCATCGGCATCTCGCGCGAAGCCAGGAGCCGCATCTTCGAGGCCTTCTCGCAGGCCGACGACTCGACCACCCGCAAGTACGGCGGCACCGG
>DNCF01000247.1 GCA_003484545.1 Massilia sp.
CTTGGTGACCAGGCTCTTCAACACGGTGCAGCTCTCGCGGTAGGTCTGGATGCGTTCGGCGATGATCGCGCGGTGCGGCGCCGGGACCTTTTCCAGCAGCTGGGCCCAGCCGGTTTCGAAGTCGGGGGCGTTCTTGCGTACCGATTTCACGAAACGCTCGAACTCCTTCTGGCCGGTGCGCGCGACGATGCGCCCGCCGCCTTCGACCGCGAAGATGATCGCCAGCGCGATCACACCCTCGGCGTTCAGGTCCGGGTCGCTGACCGGGCCCTCGTAGTGGTTACGGCGCAGCCACTGGGCGGCGTGCACGATGGCCTGCACCTGCTGGCGCTGGCGCAGCTGGCCGAGGTAGCGCTCGTAGCCGGACCAGCTTTCGCCAGGGTCGGCGGTGCACAGGTCGACGAACAGCTCCTTCAGGCGGCGCTGGGAATAGACCGGGTCCAGGTCGTACTCGCCGACCAGGCTGTCCTCGGGCAGCGCGGCCAGTTCGCGGATCAGGCGGAAGCCCGACTGGAACACGTACTCGGCGCCGTCCTCGATCAGGATGTCGAGCGCGACCTCGTCCTTTTCCTCGCCCTCTTCCTGCATGATGCTTTCCAGGCCCAGCGAAACGCCGCCGACGGTCAGCAGCAGCGCGCGCTGGATGCCCTCGGCGGTGCGTTCGTTGGTGAACTTCTCGGCCACCATGGCGGTGATCCCGGAGAGCTCGTCGGCCAGGATCGCCGCTTCCTCGGGGTCCTCGGCGGCGAGCAGCTTGATCGCGCGCACCAGCCGGGGCGGTTTTTCGATGACGATTGCAGGCAGCATTGCTTGGCGTTCTCCGCTCACGAGAAGATGTCCGTGCCCATGCTCTTGCGCGTGCTGCGACGCGGCATGGTACGCACCGACGGCACCTGCTTGCGCAGGCGGTACAGCAGTTCGCGCGTACTGCGCTGCTGGAACTCGGGATCCTCATCCGGATCGTCCGGGAACTCGGCATCGGCCATCTCGGCGCTGTGGCGGAATTCCGGGAACAGCTCGATCAGCGAACGCTCCCAGCCGTCTTCGCTGGCCTTGGCCAGGTCGACCGCCAGCGGCACGATGTCGCTGTCGGACGAGGTCTGGCCGGTCACGTAGCGGCCCTTGAGGTTGATTTCGCCGGCCACTTCCATGATTTCCTTCGGCGCGAGCGACCACAGGATCGCGAACACGGTGGCCCCGTGGTCGGTGGCGGACGCCTCCGCCAGCAGCTCATGGCGGCGGTCCTCGTCGTCGCTGGCGTAGACGATGCCGTGCACGTGGTTGAACAGGCCCTCGGCGATGCGCTCCGGGTCGTCCTCGATCATGTCGTCGGGCCAGGTGGCGGCCATGTAGGCCAGGCTCTCGGCCCAGGCCTTGGGCGGCACCAGCAGCGTCGCGACCGAGGTCTTGGCGCCGTCGAAGCCGGCCAGGTGCAGCGCGGTCACCTGCGGCGGCAGGGTCGACAGCACCTCGGCCACGGCGTAGTCGCCGTGTTCGTCGGCTGCCTGCGAGAACGCCTCCTCGGCGTGCTGCAGCGAGCCGGCCAGCACCAGTTCGCTGACCTGCTTGGTCAGCGCCGGCAGATTGGCTTTGTCGTTCATTCACGTTCTCCCTGGTCGAAGATCTGGGTGAAGTCGTCCGACGCCGCGGTGTCGTCCATGCCGTCGTTGTCGTCGTCGTCGCCTTCGTCGCCCTCGGCCAGCTGGTCGAGCGACTGGTCGTCGTCGGCCCAGCGGCCCTGGTGCTTGTAGAGGAAGGCGGTGATGATCGCCTGGCGCGCCAGTTCCGGATGGTTTTCCGTCATGGCGGCGTACATGGCGGCGCCGTCCTCGCCCTCGCACTCGGCCATCGCGAACACGCGCGCCGGGTCGTCGCCCTCGTAGTCCGCCGCTTCGCGCAGCAGGCCTTTCGGGTCCTTGAAGCGAATCTTGTCAACGAGCGCGAAGGCCATCAGGTTGACGTCGTCGATGCCGGAACCGCCGGCGTATTCCGACACCAGCGCGCCGACCATCATGTCGTAGTTCTTGCGGTTGGGCGGGTCGCCCAGGGTGCCGTCGATCTGGCCTTCCAGTTCGCGCGACTGGTAGGCGAATTCGGGATGTACTCTTTTCATCTTGTTTATCCTGTATGCGGGGATGCGGGGCGTGCCGCCCCGGAGGCCGTGCTTATGCCTGCAGCGTCACGCCGTTCAGCGCGAACAGCGAGCGCCACAGCTCGAAGGCCTCGGCCTCGGGGTCGAGCACGATGCGGTGGTTCACGCTCTGGTTGTATTCCTCGCGCTTGGCGGGGTCCGACAGGATCTCGTACGCCTTGGTGACGGCCTTGAAGCGCGCCTCCGCGCCCGGCGCCTGGTTGCGGTCGGGGTGGTAGCGCATGGCCAGCGAGCGGTAGACCTTCTTGATCTCGTCGTCGCTGGCGTTCGGCGCGACGCCGAGGATCGCGTATAAATTTTCCAATTTGGAACTCTCCGGCTATAGCCGAAAAACGGCAAAACGAGATTATCCTATAGAAAACGCCAACTTGACAGCGTGGCCGTGGGCGCGGAAAGCGCCGCGCTGCCTTGCAAGCGGCGACATTGGCCCCAAGTATCTGCCTGGGCGCCGGCGCGAACCGTGCGCTCCACCACATAGGCGGACCGTGGCGTCCCTGTGTACGGTAAAATGCCGGGAACTTTACCTATCCAGACACCTTCTTTCATGAGCATTGATAAGAACAACGCGGCGGCGGCGAACGCGCCTTCGTCGAATTTTGTGCGTGCCATCGTCGAGAACGACCTGGCGGCGGGCACCCACAAGCGCGACGGCATGCCGCAAGTCATCACGCGCTTCCCGCCCGAGCCGAACGGCTACCTGCACGTCGGCCACGCGAAATCGATCTGCCTGAACTTCGGCCTGGCACGCGACTACAACGGCCGCTGCCACCTGCGCTTCGACGACACCAACCCGGAGAAGGAAGACCAGGAATACGTCGACACCATCATGGACAGCGTCAAGTGGCTGGGCTTCACCTGGGAGCAAGGCGGCGAGGAGTTCCTGCACTACGCCTCCGACTACTTCGACAAGCTGTACGAAATGGCCGAGTACCTGATCCAGAAGGGCTATGCCTACGTCGACAGCCAGAGCGCCGAGGAAATGGCGAAGAACCGCGGCAACTTCGGTACGCCGGGCACCAACTCGCCCTACCGCAACCGCCCGGTCGAGGAATCGCTGCAACTGTTCCGCGACATGAAGGCCGGCAAGTACAAGGACGGCGAGCACATCCTGCGTGCGAAGATGAGCGAGGACGCGATGTCCTCGCCGATCATGACCAACCGCGACCCGGCCCTGTACCGCATCCGCCACGCGCATCACCACCGCACAGGCGACGACTGGTGCATCTACCCGATGTACGACTACACGCACCCGATTTCGGACGCGATCGAGAACATCACCCACTCGCTGTGCACCCTGGAATTCCAGGACCACCGCCCGTTCTACGACTGGCTGGTCGAGACCCTGGCCGAGGGCGGCTTCTTCCAGCGCCCGGTACCGCGCCAGTACGAATTCGCGCGCCTGAACCTGACCTACGTCGTCACCTCCAAGCGCAAGCTGCGTTCGCTGGTGGACGACGGCATCGTCACCGGCTGGGACGACCCGCGCATGCCGACCATCGTCGGCCTGCGCCGCCGCGGCTACACGCCGGAATCGATCCAGCTGTTCTGCGAGCGCATCGGCGTCTCGAAGGCCGATGGCTGGATCGACATGAGCACGCTGGAAGGCGCGCTGCGCGACGACCTCGACCCGAAGGCGCCGCGCGCGATCGCCGTGCTGCGCCCTTTGAAATTGATTGTCGAAAACTTCCCGGAAGGCGAGTCGGTCGCCTGCACTTCACCCGTCCATCCGCACCATCCGGAAATGGGCCAGCGCAGCTTCCCGTTCACGCGCGAGCTGTGGATCGAGCAGGAAGATTTCATGGAAACCCCGACCAAGGGCTACCACCGCTTCACCCCCCCTAGCGGCGACCAGCCGGGCGCGCGCGTACGCCTGAAGTACGGCTTCGTGGTCGAGTGTACCGGCTACGACAAGGACGAGAACGGTAACGTGACGGCGGTACGCGTGAAATACTTCGAGGATTCGAAGTCGGGCACGCCGGGCGCGGACAACTACAAGGTCAAGGGCAACATCACCTGGGTCAGCGCCGCCGCCGCCCTGGAAGCGGAAGTGCGCCTCTACGACCGCCTCTTCCTCGATCCGCAGCCGGATGCCGGCGGCAAGGACTTCAAGGCCGCGCTGAACCCGAACGCGCTGGAAACCGTCACCGCCTACCTCGAACCGGGCATGGCCGCGGCCGTGGCCGACCAGCGCTTCCAGTTCGAGCGCCACGGCTACTTCGTCGCCGACCGCGTCGATTCGCAACCAGGCAAGCCGGTCTTCAACCGCGTCACCACGCTGAAGGACAGCTGGGGCGGCAAGTAAAGCCGGTTCCACTCCAGAACAAGAACGACAGCAAAATCCCGCTCCGACCCTGCCGCAGCGGGATTTTTTTTATGTTGCCTCCCCGACGCAAGCAACCTATCAGGACTGCTAGGTAACAGCGTTCGCCGTCTGCGCGATTCTGATTGAAATCAAAAATAAAGTATTGAATAACGATTTGGAGCAGAAAAGATGGGAATCGTGGCCGAGTTTGCGCAGAGAATCGCATCGATCAGGCTCGGCTCGTGGCTGGGTGCGTTGCTCTCGCTCGGCGTAGGGACTGGCTTGCATATCAGCACCAGCAGCGCCATCGAGAATGACGCCCACGAACGCTTCCTCCACATGGCGCGCAGCGTCCAGTCCATCCTGGACAGCCGCATCAAGAGCTACGCCGACCTGCTGCGCGGCACCTCCAGCCTGTTTCTTGCGGGCGACGAAGTCACCAGCGAGGACTTCCGGCGCTATGTCGCCGGCCTGGACCTGGAAAACCATTTCCCCGGTGTCGAGACGATCAATTTTGCGCGCACCTTCAGCGATGCCGAGCGTCCTCCCGTCGAAGAGCAACTGCGGCGCGAGCTCGGTGCGCAAGGCGTGGATTTCCGCATCCGGCCCGCCGGCCGGCGTCCCGAATACACGGTACTGACCTACATCGAGCCCAGCTCGGCGCGCGCCGA
>DNCF01000246.1:0-188 GCA_003484545.1 Massilia sp.
GCCGACGCAGTAGGGCCAGCCGGACAGCGAGGTGGTGGCCGCCACCGAGGCCAGGATGTCGGCGTTCTGCACGAATTCGAGCTGGGGCGGGGCGCCGCCTTCCTGTTTTTTGAGTTTCTGCTCGCTGGCGTTGGCGACGCGCCAGTCGGCCACCGCCGCCACGCCGACGAACACGTGCTGGCCTTCGA
>DNCF01000246.1:444-4631 GCA_003484545.1 Massilia sp.
GTGCGGCGTCGGCAGAGCGGTCGGGCCGGACACCAGCGTGACCTCGGCGCCGGCCTCGCGCGCCGCGCGCGCGATCGCATAGCCCATCTTGCCCGAGGACAGATTGGTAATGCCGCGCACCGGATCGATGGCCTCGAACGTCGGGCCGGCCGTGATCAGCACGCGCTTGCCCGCCAGGACCTTCTGCTGGAAGGAAGCGACCAGTTCCTCGAGCAGCTGCTCGGGTTCGAGCATGCGGCCAAGGCCGGTTTCGCCGCAGGCCTGTTCGCCGGCGGCGGGGCCGAAGATGCAAACGCCATCCTGCAGCAGCGTGGCGACGTTGCGCTGGGTCGCCGGGTTCTGCCACATCTCGACGTTCATCGCCGGCGCCACCAGCAGCGGCACGCCGCGCGGACGCGCCAGGCACAATGTGGAGAGTAGGTCGTCGCAGACGCCGTGCGCGAGTTTGCGGATGAAGTCGGCCGAGCAGGGCGCGATCAGCACCGCGTCGGCGCCGCGCGTGAGGTCGATGTGCGCCATGTTGTTGGGCATGCGCGGGTCCCACTGGTCCAGCCAGACCGGGTTGCCGGACAGCGCCTGCAGCGTCACCTGGCCGATGAAGTGGGTGGCGGCCTCGGTCATCGCCACGTGCACCCTGGCGCCCTGCTTGACCAGCGCGCGGCACAGCTCCGCGGCCTTGTAGCAGGCCACGCCCCCGGACAGGCCGAGGACGATCTTCTTGCCGTTCAGGTCCATGCTCATGTCGGTCTCCTTGTTCAGCTTGCTTGGGTTGTGCTTGGGGCTTGCTTAATTCTTGTTCACGCGACGCAGTTCGTCGACGATGAACAGGAAGGCGCCGACCGAGATGCCGATGTCGGCGACATTGAAGGCCGGGAAGTGGCCGACGCCGCGCCAGTAGAAGTCGAGGAAGTCGATCACGTGGCCGTAGGCGACGCGGTCGATCACGTTGCCGACGGCGCCGCCCAGGATCAGCGCCAGCGACCAGCAGAACAGGCGCTGGCCGGCGTTGCGCTTGAGCAGGTAGAGGATGAAGCCGATCGCGCCGATCGCGATCGCGGTGAAGAACCAGCGCTGCCAGCCGCCCTGGTCGCCGAGGAAGGAAAAGGCCGCACCCGGGTTGTACACCAGCACCAGGTTGAAGAAGCTGGTCACCGGCAGCGTTTCGCCGTAGACGAACAGTTTCGAGATGGTGATCTTGGTCAGCTGGTCGATCAGCACGACGATGAAGGCGATGCCCAGCCACGGGGTCATGCCGGCGCCGGATTTGTGGACCGCGGTGATGCCTGGTTTTTTCTTGGTTGCCATTTGATTATCGGATCGGATGTGAAAAACCGCCATGCCGGGATCCGACATGGCGGTTGCTGGTCTTGCCTTTACGCGAAACGGCGTGCTTCGCCGGCGCCGAACAGGTTGGCCACGCAGCGGCCGCACAGGCCCGCGTGCTCGTGGTTGTGGCCGACGTCGCGGCGGTAGTGCCAGCAGCGCTCGCACTTCTGCGCTTCCGACGGGGTCACGGTGACCGCCTCGTTGGCGGCGTCGTCGACCTTCTCGACGCTCGCCTGCGAGGTGATGAAGACGAACTTCAGGTCGTCGTCCAGGCTGGCCAGCAGCGCGTACTTGTCGCCGGCGGCCTTGATCGCCAGTTCCGCCTGCAGCGAGGAACCGATCGCGCCGGAAGCGCGCACCTCTTCGAGCTGCTTGGTCACATCGGCCCGCACTTCGCGGAGCAGCGCGTACTTGGCCAGCAGCGCGTCGGCGTCCACCAGCTCCGGGAAGCTCCACAGGGTCTGGGTGAAGATGGTCTCGTCGCTCTCAGCGTACGATTCCTGGCCCGCGAACACGGCCCAGGCTTCCTCGGCGGTGAAGGACAGGATCGGCGCCATCACGCGCAGCAGCGCATGGGCGATGTGCCACAGCGCGGTCTGGGCCGAGCGGCGCGCCTGGGAGTCGACGCCGCTGGTGTACAGGCGGTCCTTCAGGATGTCGAGGTAGAAGCCACCCAGGTCTTCCGAGCAGAAGTTCTGCAGGCGCGCGACCACCGGATGGAACTCGTAGCGCTCGAAGTGGGCGGCGATGTCGCGCTGCAGGCGCGCGGTCTCGGCCAGCGCGTAGCGGTCGATCTCGAACATCTCGGCAACCGGCACGGCGTTCTTCGCCGGATCGAAGTCCGAGGTGTTGGCCAGCAGGAAGCGCAGGGTGTTGCGGATGCGGCGGTAGGCTTCGGTCACGCGCTTGAGGATCTCTTCGCTGATCGCCAGTTCGCCCGTGTAGTCGGTCGAGGCCACCCACAGGCGCAGGATGTCGGCGCCCAGCGTATCCGAGATCTTCTGCGGCGCCAGCGTGTTGCCCAGCGACTTGGACATCTTCTTGCCGTTCTCGTCGACCGTGAAGCCGTGGGTCAGCAGGGCCTTGTAGGGCGGGGTGCCGTTCAGCATCGACGAGGTCAGCAGAGACGAGTGGAACCAGCCGCGATGCTGGTCCGAGCCTTCCAGGTAGAGGTCGGCCGGGAAGGCCAGCTGCTCCTTGTGCGAGCCGCGCAGCACGGTCTCGTGCGTCGTGCCCGAATCGAACCAGACGTCGAGCGTGTCCTTGTTCTTCTCGTAGAGGTCGGCCTCGTCACCCAGCAGTTCGCGCGGGTCGAGCGCCTGCCAGGCGTCGATGCCTTTCTGTTCGATCAGCTTGGCGACCTGCTCCAGCAGTTCCGGGGTGCGCGGATGCAGTTCGCCCGTTTCCTTGTGGATGAAGAAGGCCATCGGCACGCCCCACTGGCGCTGGCGCGACAGGGTCCAGTCCGGACGGTTGGCGATCATGCCGTGCAGGCGCGCCTGGCCCCAGTCCGGGAAGAACTGCGTTTTCTCGATGCCGGCCAGCGCGGTCTCGCGCAGAGTCGGGCCGCCGTCCTTCGGCGTGACGTCCATGCCGGCGAACCACTGGCTGGTCGCGCGGTAGACGATCGGCGTCTTGTGGCGCCAGCAGTGCATGTAGCTGTGGTCGAACATCTTCAGTTCGAACAGGGCGCCGGCGCCGCGCAGGGCGTCGCAGATCGGTTTCGAAGCGTCCCAGATCGTCATGCCGCCGAACAGCGGCAGGGTCGAGGCGAAGCGGCCGTCGCCCATCACCGGTTTCAGGATGTCGTCGTCCTTCATGCCGTGGGCCTTGCAGGACTGGAAGTCTTCCAGGCCATAGGCCGGGGCCGAGTGCACCACGCCGGTGCCGCTGTCGGTCGTGACGTAGTCGGCCAGGTAGACCGGCGAAGTGCGGTCGTAGAACGGATCGGCGGCGTGCAGCGGGTGCTTGAAGCGGATGCCCGACAGCTTTTCGCCGGTCGTGGTCGCGATCACCTGGCCTTCGAGCTTGTAGCGCTGCAGGACCGACTCGGCCAGGTCCTGGGCGACAAGCAGCAGCAGTGGCTCGCGTTGGCCATCCCTTTCACGTTCGGACTGCACCAGCGCGTAAGTCACTTCCGGATGCACGTTCAGCGCCTGGTTCGACGGGATCGTCCACGGGGTCGTGGTCCAGATCACGATGAAGCCGTTGGTGGTCGGCAGTTGGTCGAGACCGAAGGCGGCCGCGACTTTCTCCGGCTCCGCGAACGGGAAGCCGACGTCGATCGCCGGGTCGCGCTTGTCCTGGTATTCGACTTCCGCTTCGGCCAGCGCCGAACCGCAGTCGAAGCACCAGTTGACCGGCTTCAGGCCGCGGTAGACGTAGCCCTTGTCGAGCAGCTTGCCGAGGGCGCGCAGTTCGTCGGCCTCGTTACCGTAAGCCATGGTCATGTAGGGGTTGTCCCATTCGCCCAGGACGCCCAGGCGGATGAAGCCGGCGCGCTGGCGGTCGATCTGCTCGAGCGCGTAGGCGCGGGCTTTCTGCAGCACTTCGGCAGTCGGCAGGTTCTTGCCGAACTGTTTTTCGATCTGGATCTCGATCGGCATGCCGTGGCAATCCCAGCCCGGCACGTAGGGCGCATCGAACCCGGCCATGGTGCGCGACTTGACGACCATGTCCTTCAGGATCTTGTTGACGGCGTGGCCCAGGTGGATGTCGCCGTTCGCATACGGCGGGCCGTCGTGCAGGACGAACTTCGGGCGGCCGGCGGCCGCCTTGCGGATGCGCTGGTAGATCTTCTTGTCCTGCCATTGCTTGACCCAGCCCGGCTCGCGCTTGGCGAGGTCGCCGCGCATCGGGAA
>DNCF01000402.1 GCA_003484545.1 Massilia sp.
TCAGGCGGTCGCGGTTGATCGGTGGTGGCGCCAGCCGCGCCGCCTTCGCCCATGCTGCCGGTGGCGCCGGTGCCCGAGCTGCCCGAGGTGCTGGACTGGTCGTCGCCGCTGCCCGAGGTGCCGGAGCTGCTCGAGGTACCGCTGCTACCGCTGGTGCCGCTGGTGCCGGAGCTGCCCGAGGCGCCGGACTGGTCGTAGCCGCTGCCCGATGTACCCGAGGAGCCCGAGGTGCCGGACGTACCCGAGGAGCCGGAGGAGCCCGACGTGCCCGAGGAACCCGACGTGCCGCCGCCCCAGCTTCCCGAGCCGCTCGTGCCGGTGCCTTCGCCGGTGCCGGACATGCCGCCGGTGCCGCTGCCGCTGCCCGTCGCCCCGCCGGTCGAGCTGCCGCTGGCGCCTTCGCCGCCGCCGCCCATGCCCATGCTGGAACAGCCGGCCAGGCCAAGCGCTATGGCCAGCAAGCCCGCCAAGACCACGCTCTGTTGTTTTTGCTTCATGATCGACTCCTTCGTTGAATTTTGTCAGTGGGTATGCGTGACGATGTCGTCTGCCACTCGGGTAAGAGGCGCAAACGGGCACGACGTTCCAGCTGACCCGGGTTGGCACTGAGCCAAATCAAGCCACGCGAGGAGGGGCGAAACTCAGGTGTTGCTGGCGGCTCAGCCGCGTTCCAGCTCAGCCCGGGGCAGGACCATCCACAGGATCGCGCAGGTGACGACGGCGGCGCCGCAGTCGACCAGCCAGTCGTGCACGTCGGCGCCGCGGTAGGGGAAGAAGCTCTGGACCAGCTCGTCGATGGCGCCCATCACGGCGATCGCCGCCACGCTCGAGACGCTGCGCGCGGCGGCATTGCCGCGTCCGGCCGTGAACCAGAGCAGGGCCAGGGTCGCATAGGCGGTCGAGTGCAGGACCAGCCCCGATGCATACTGGCCGACGTCGGCGCGGGCGCCGGGAATCGAGCCGGCGACCACGATCGCGGCGAACATCGCGATCGCACAGCCATAGCGCAGCCCGCGCAGGCGCGGATCGAGAAGGAGGAAATACAGGACGGGAGACATGGTCGACAAGCTGGCAAAATGTCAACCATACCACGCCCGCGACCGCGCATCCGCACGATCGCCGCTGGACGGAAACGAGGGTAGGGCGGCTCAGATGCTCAGCGCGGGCTCGCCGTTGGCGTACTGCGCGTCGAAGCAGCTTTCGCACTCGGCGCAGAACAGGTGGGCCATGCGCACCGAGGTCTGGCGCAACACGAGTTTCAGGTTGCAGCGCTGGCACTTGGGACAGATCTCGCGCACGCTGCCGAAGGTCAGGAGGGTCAGGGGTGCCTGCTCGCCGTCCAGGTGGTCGATCACGACCAGCGGGTTCAGCTCGCGGAGAATCAGGTTGTCGGCGCCGTCGTGGCAACGGCGGCTGGAGGAAGGCTGAGGGGTGTGCTTGTCAGGATGTTGAAAACTCATCGGTCCGGCTCCCTTCTGTCTGGTTGGCATGGCGCCTTGCGTTGCCGATACGCGGGAAGCGCACCCACAACACGCGCGAACTTCATCATAGTCAAATGCTCACGGTGTGCAAGGCCCCGGCCGGGACATTCCTGGCGGACGTACATAAAAAAATGCCCGCCAGGAGAGAAGTGGCGGGCAAACCCAAGATCGGGGCCAAGAGACGAAATTCGGTGGGTGTGCGACGCGCGGGGCGCCCCACACCTGTCTGCAATCACACATATCGGTTGCGTGTACCGCAGATGAATTCAGTATAGGCAGGGTTTGTGACGCGGGCATGACACGGCGCAAGGAGCGGCGCGATGAACTGAACGGTCCGCTAGAAGAATGGTCGAGCACGGATGCTGGGTTGTCCGTGTTGCGCGAACCCGTTGTTTGACACGGGCGAAGGGTAGGGACGAAAAAAAAGCCCGCTGTTTGCGCGGGCTTAAAACTATTTTCTTGGAGGAGAATAGTGGAGACAGGTGCATTATGCTGCGTTGCGATATATATGTCTAATTGCAAATACAGATACCTGACATGCGAAGCGTGAATATTGTCGGGTTGCACCGCTTGTTTCCGTAAAAATGATCAGTCGCGCACCGGCACCGTATAGTTCAGCGGCATGCGGCCGCCGTCGGCGTACAGGGTCTGGCCGGTGATGTAGGACGCGTCGTCGCTGGCAAGGAAAGCGGCGATCGCGGCCACTTCCTCGGGTTCGCCGCAACGGCCCAGCGGGGTGCGCGAGAGGATGGTGTGGCGCGCCTCCGGACTGCCCAGCACGGCCTGCCTGGCCAGCTCGGTGAGGATGGTGCCGGGGCCGATCGCGTTCACGCGGATGCCGTGCTGCGCCAGGCTGATCGCTGCCACGCGGGTCAGCTGGTTGACGCCGCCCTTGGACACCACATAGGGGACCTGGTTGGGGATCACCAGTTCCGCGTTCACGCTCGACATGTTGATGATGCAGCCGCTGTTGCGCTTGACCATGTCGCGCGCCGCCGCCTGGCTGCACAGGAACATCGACTTCAGGTTGATGCGCAGCACGCGGTCGAAATCTTCCTCAAGCAGGTCGAGGAAGTCGGCGGCATGGGTCACGCCGGCATTGTTGACCAGGAT
>DNCF01000403.1 GCA_003484545.1 Massilia sp.
TGCCGACAGCGCGACCGCCCTGCGCCGCGACGGCGCCTATGGCGCCTACGTCAATCTCGAGCAGCAGGTGACGGGCATCGCCGGAGGCAGGGGGGCGACCGTGTTCCTGAACGCCACCCAGGCCGACAAATTCACCGCCGCGACCGACCGCCAGATCGCCGTCGGCATGGAATACAAGGGCGCCTTCGATCGTCCGCGCGACATGATCGGCGTGGCAATCGGCGCCACCCATGCGAATGGCCGCCGCGCCACGGCCCAGCGCCGCGACGCGGCAGCGCATCCGCAGGGGACGGTCGCCGTCGCCCACGGTTACGAATACGCGGCCGAAGTGTTCTACAGCTGGTCGCCGCTGCCGTCGGTCAGCATCCGTCCCAACCTGCAGTACGTGAAGCATCCGGGCGCCAGCACCTGGAACCATGACGCCGTCGTGCTCGGCCTGAAGACCTCGGTGGCCTTCTGAGGCCGCGCCGGCCCCGTCCTGCGCGGGCAGGGCCGGCGCCGGCGCCGGCGTTGCGGCATACCGACACGCTACCCGCGCTACATTGACGCTCGCGCCAGCGCTGCCTTATGATTTCTTGACAAAAATTTCACAAAGCGGCATGCGCGATTCGTCTTCCACCCGGTTCATCCGCTTTCACCTGAAGATCCGCCACCTGGTGCTGCTGGTCGAACTGGGGCGCCACGCCTCGATCCTGCACGCGGCCGAGGCGGCGGGACTGACCCAGCCCGGCGCCTCCAAGCTGATCGGCGAACTCGAGCACGCGCTCGGCGTTCCCCTGTTCGAGCGCCTGCCGCGCGGGGTGGCGCCGACCTGGTACGGCAAGGTGCTGATCCGGCGCGCCAGCGCGGCCCTGGCCGAAATGGATGCGGCGCACCAGGAGATCGTCCAGGGCCAGGCCGGCTTCGGCGGGCGGGTCTGCATCGGCAGCGTGCTGTCCCCGGCCAGTTCGCTGGTGCCAAGGGCGCTGCAGCTGCTCAAGGAGCGCAACCCGCGCATCCAGGTCGCGGTCTCGGTCGACGGCAGCAATACCATGGTCGAGCAGCTGCGCGCGGGCGAGCTCGACATTGTCATCGGCCGCATCCACGATCCGGCCGCCGGCGTCGAGCTCGATTTCGAACCGCTGGCCGACGAGGCACGCAGCCTGGTCGTGCGCGCCGGCCACCCCTGGCTGGAGCGCCGCGACCTTCAGCTCGACGACCTGGCCGGCGCCGCCTGGATCCTGCCGCCGCCGGGGCGCCTGCGCGACCGGCTGATGGCGCTGTTCATCGCGCGCGGCTTGCCGCAGCCGGCCGACATCATCGAAACCCTGTCGCTGCCGCTGGTGATGCGGCTGCTGGCGCAGGGCGAACGGGTGGTGGCGCTGCCGCCCGGCCTGGTCCAGGCGGAGCTGGAGGCCGGCACGCTGGCCGTGTTGCCGTTCGAGCTAGGGCTGCGCGGCGACGTGTACGGCATCGTCACGCGCAAGCGCCACCAATTGTCGCCCTCGGCCGGGGCGATGCTCGCGGCGCTGCGAGGCGGCGGGCCTGGCGCCCCGGGTCCCGCATTCCCTCCAACCCTGACGAATACGGTTTTGGCATATCTCCGGCGAATTTCGTTATGGGAAATCGCGGCTGCCCGTCCGTATGATCCCAGACAGGATAGCTGTGACAAGACGAGGAGCGAGACATGCACGAATGCCTGGAGATGACGCCTGCGCGCGAGGGCAGGGCATGAAACGGTTGCGAACCCTGCTGGCCGGCCTGTGGACCGCGGCCCTGCTGGGCTGCGTCCACGGCGACCAGGCCACCAGCGCGATCGGCAACTTCCCCGATCCCTTCGTGCTGCCCGACGGCGGCGGCTATTACGCCTATGCGACCAACGGCGACGGCATCAACGTACCGGTCCTGCATTCGACCGACCTGCATGGCTGGCGCAAGCTGCCCGACGCCATGCCGACACTGGCGAGCTGGGTGCGTCCGCACGAGCCGCACGTCTGGGCGCCGGAAGTGATCAAGCTGGGCGAGCGCTACGTGCTCTACTATACGGCCCATGACCAGGCCTCGGACCGCCAGTGCGTCGGCGCGGCGGTGGGGAGTTCGCCGGCCGGACCCTTTGTCGACGGCGCGTCCAGGCCCCTGGTCTGCCAGGCGGAGCTGGGCGGCACCATCGACGCCAGTCCCTTCATGGACGGTGGCCGTCTTTACCTCTACTTCAAGAGCGACGGCAACTGCTGCCAGCTGCCGACCCATATCTTCGTGCAGGAGCTGCGGCCCGACGGCCTCGCGGTGCTGGGAGAGCCGACCCGGCTCCTGACCAATGGGCGCAGCTGGGAGGGCAAGGTGATCGAGGCGCCGACCATGGTGCTGCGCGACGGCAGGTACACCCTGTTCTATTCGGCCAACGACTTCGGCGACGGCTCGTACGCGGTGGGCCATGCCAGCTGCGCCGGGCCGCTCGGTCCTTGCCAGCCGGTCGGCGACACGCCTTTCCTGAAGAGCAGCAAGGAGAGCCTGCTGTACGGGCCCGGCCACCAGGCCGTGTTCCGTGTCGGCGGCCAGGACTACATCGCCTACCACGCCTGGGAACTGACACCCGCCGGCAAGCGCGGGGAGCGGCGCTTCCTCTACCTCGACAAGCTCGACTGGGTCGACGGCAAGCCGGTCGCACGCGGACCGACGCTGATCAGGTAGCGCAGGCTGGCGCAGACTTGGCCGGAGGGGAGCGATAATGGCCGGATGGTTGGCAATGCGGTTCGAAACAAGGCAGCGGCCGGGACAGGCCGGAACGACGGACAGGGAGACGATGTGACGCGACGCAGGAGCATGCTGAAGGCTTCCATGCTGGTCGGCGCGCTGGGCGCGCCGGCGCTGTTGCGTGCGCAGCCGCGTGGGCAGGTTACGCTGAGGATGTGGACCCTGCTTAGCGGCGGCGACGGCGCGCGCATGCGGGCGCTGGTCGACGCCTTCAATGCCAGCCAGGGCGGGGTGCGCGTGGTCAGTACCACGCTGAAATGGGGCGAGCCGTTCTACACCAAGCTGATCACCTCGGCCGTGGTCGGGGAGGGGCCGGACGTCGCCACCGTGCACCTGTCGCGCCTGCCGAACCTGGCCGGCGGCGGCGTGCTGCGCCCAATCGCGGCGAACGAGCTGGCAGCGGCCGGCCTGAAGGGCAGCGATTACTTTCCGCGCCAGTGGGAGAAGTCGCGCTACGCGGGCAATCACTACGCGATCCCGCTCGACCTGCACCCGCTGGTCCTGTATTACAACAAGAACCTGGCGCGGCGCGCCGGGCTGCTCGACGCAGCGGGCCGCCTCGCCCCCATCGTCGGCTACGAGGCATTGACGGACGCCTTCCGCGCGGTGAAGGAGCGTACCGGCAAGGCTGGCCTGGCAATGGAATCGGGGCAGGGCTCGTATGCGATCTGGCGGCTGTGGGTGTCGCTGCTGGCGCAGCGCAAGGCGCCACTGATAGCGAACGGACATTTCGCCTACGGCCGCGCCGGCGTCGAGGAGCTGGCCAAGGTCAGCGCCTGGTTCACCCGCGGCTACGGCCCGGTGGGCCTGGACTATCCGGCCTCGACCAGCCAGTTCATGGGCGGCGGCGCGGGCTTCATGATCAATGGTGTGTGGGAAGTGCCGGAACTGGTGCGCACCACCGAGGCCGGCACGCTCGGCTTCGAGTACGGCATTGTGCCGTTTCCCCGCCTGTACCAGGACGCCAGCGTCTGGACCGATTCACACGCCTTTGCCATCCCCGCCAACGAAGGGCGGCCGATGGCGCCGGAGAAGGTGCGGGCGGTGCTCGCCTTCATGGCCTACGTCAGCCGCCATTCGCTGGGCTGGGCCGAGGGCGGCCACGTGCCGGCCTACCGGCCGGTGGCCGAATCGCCCGAAGCGCGCGCCCTGATGCCGAACGCGATGTATGCCCAGGCCGCGCAGAACGTCGTCTACGATCCGGACGGCTGGTACATGGGCGCCGCCGGGCCGGTCGAGGCGATGGCCTCGAAGTTCATGCCGGGCGCGCTGTCGGGCCAGCTGACGCCGGCCGAGGCCATGGACATGTTCGAGAAAGAGGCCCTGCGCCTGCTGCGCAAGAAGCCGCCGCGCTACTGATGGAGAGGCCGATGGAGATGCCGATGTCGAGAACAGCCCAGCAGATGCCGGTGGCGCCGGCAGCCGCGGCGGCC
>DNCF01000404.1:0-686 GCA_003484545.1 Massilia sp.
CACCACTTCGCGCAGGCTCTGGCGCAGGGCGTCGGCGTTGCCGCCGGCGTCGCTGCCGCTGTCGTTGCCGACGATGTTAGCGATACCCTCGAGCTTCGATTGCGGCGCGACCGCTTCGGTGCTGGCGCGCCCGCGGCCCGAGATCGCGATGCTGTCGCGCACCGCTGGCCAGTTCGCTTCCTCGGTCGAGAATTCCAGGCGGCCGCGCTCGTCCAGCTTGGCGCGCACCTTCACCGGCGCCAGGGTGCGGTCCAGGCGCGTGGCGATCTGCTCCGGCGTCATGCCGGGTTCGATGGCGGCCGCCAGCTGCGGGCCGCCGGCGCCGCCGACCGAGAAGGCCAGGCTGACGGGAGCGGAAGCCTGCAGGGCCTCGACATCCAGGCCGTCGATGCGAAAACGCTGGCGCGCCGGTGCGTCAGCGGAGAAGCGCAGTTCGGCGTCGACCGCACCGCCCGCCTGGCTGCTGCGCGCGGCAATGGTCGCGCTCAGCTGGCGTGCCTTGGCTTCGAGGTCGCGCGCGCCGCTTTTCAGGTTGGCCAGCTTGGCCGACAGGGCCGCCTTCACCGATTCGAGCTGGCTGGACACCCGCTCCAGGTAGTCGAGCGCCTGCTGGGCGCTGGCGACGTCGCCCTGCAGGCGCGTGTCCCAGTTGGCCAGCCCGCGGCGCGAGGGCGCCGGGGCGGGGC
>DNCF01000404.1:948-5776 GCA_003484545.1 Massilia sp.
TGGCCGCCGAACGCGGCGCCGCTCGACGGCGCCGCGACGGCGTTGCCGGAAGTGGAGACGCCGGCGACAGCCGGCTTGGCAAGGGTAGGACGAAGGGTGGTTTCCATCGATTACAGCGCGGAGAACAGGGACAGCGATCCGATGCGGCTATATGCCTTGTAGGTGGCCTGCAGGGCGGTCGAGTAGCCGTTCAGCTCGGTGGCTGCGACGCCCATGTCGAGCTGGCCGATGTCGGTGATCGCCATCTGGTTCGACAGGCTGACGTTGCCGTGGTTGGCGTCCAGGGTGTCGAGGATGTTCTGCTTGCCGCCGAGGACCGCGATCTTGCCGGAGACCAGGTCGAGCGCATCGTCGAAGCCGTCCAGGTTCGTTTCCAGCACGGCGCGGATGGCCGGGTCGTTGACGTCGAGGTTGGCGCCGTTCAGGGCCGCGATGGTGGCGTCCATGCGGTTCAGCAGGTTTTCGATGCCCTTCAGGTTGTCGTTGGCCACCTGGGTCAGGCCGTTGCCGACCACCACGCGCTGCTCGTTGGTGTTGCCGGCGAAGCTGTAGCGCGCACCGGGGGCGGCGCTGGCGTCGAACGCCATGGCCGGGGTCGAGGTCATGGTGCCGGAGAACACGTAGCGGCCTTCCTGGTCGACCGTGTTTGCGCTGAAGAACAGGCTGTCGCGCAGCGCTTCGAGCGGGTTGATCATCGCTTTCAGGTCGTCCGGCGTGTTGCTGCCGTCCAAGGCCCAGACGATCTGGTCGCGGCCGGCGTTGATGTCGTTGACCATGTTGCCGAGATAGCCTTCGGTCTTGGACAGGCGGATCTTGATCGAAGCGATGTTGTCGCGATACTGGGTAATCGACGCTTCCTCGCGCTTCAGGCGCGACAGGCGCACGCTGTCGACCGGGTCGTCCGACGGCACCAGGATGCGCTTGCCGGTGGCCATCTGCTGGGTGATGGTGCTGATGCGCTCCTGGTTCAGCTGGAGCGAGCCGTTCATGTTCGACTGGTACTGGGCGGTGGCGATACGCATTGCTGACTCCTTAGCCCATCATCGCCAGCGTGGCGTCGAACAGGGCGTTCGCGACCGTCATGACTTTCAAGTTGGCCTGGTACATGTTCTGGTATTCGACGAGGTTGATCGCTTCCTCGTCCTGGTTGACGCCGCTGGTCGACTGCCAGTCTTCCTGCGCGTGCTTGCGCATGGTCTCGGCGGTCTTCAGGTCGGCCTGGTTGCCCTGGCTGACCACGCCGAGCTTGCCGACCAGCTGGGTGTCGGCGTCGCTGAGCAGCACGGTGCCGAGGCCGGTGACGGTGATCGGCTGGCTGTTGATGACGACCAGCTTTTGCAGGTTGCCGGTATCGCCCTGGGTGCCGTCGCTCGAGAAGGCGAGATCGGTCGGCTCGAAGCCGTCGGCCACCTGCAGCATGTTGGTGGCGCCCGGGGTGAACACGAACAGCGGGCGGCCCTGGCTGCCGTCCATCGCGTAGCCGCTGGTGAGCTGGGCATTGACCTTCTCGGCGAGCTGGCGCGCGATGTCGGCCGTGCCCTGCTGCATCGGGCGCAGGGTGTTCTGTTCGTAGGTCGTCAGGCCGCCGAGCTGGCCGCCGAGCCTGGCCGCGTCGAGCGCGAAGGTGGTGTTGGCGAAATCGAGCGTGAAGCGCTGGTCGCCGGTGCCGCCGACGGCGTTCAGCTTGCCGGCGACGCCGCCGATCACCAGCGCCTGGCCGGTCTTCAGCGAGATGTCGCGCACGCCGCCCGGCTGGTCCGACACTTCCAGCGCCATCTGGCTGGCCAGGGCGTCGATCGCCAGGTCGCGTTCGTCGATCAGGCTCGAGGCCGAGGCGCCGACCGCGTTGGCTTCGGAAATGCGGGTGTTCAGTGCCGCGATCTTGTTGATGTTGGCATTGGCCGAGTCGACGATCGCGCTGCGCTGCTGGCTGACCGACTGCAGCTGGGCGTTGTAGACGTTGTTCAGGCTGTTGAAGCGCTGGGCCAGCAGGTTCGAGGCCGTCAGCACTTGCTGGCGCAGCGGGGTCGAGGTGGCGTTGTCGCCGGCGACCGCGTTGAGCGACGCGAAGAAGCCGTCGATCGCGGTCGACAGGCTGGCGGTGTCGTCGCCCATCACGCGCTCGAGCTGGGTCAGGTAGGGCTGGGTCTGCGAATACGCGCCGGTTTCCGAGGCCGCGCGCCACATCTGCTGGCTCTTGTAGCCGTCCGAGAAGCGCAGCAGGGCGCCGACCTGCACGCCATTGCCGACCGAGCGGCCGCTGGCGTCCGGACCGACGGCCGACAGCAGCGCCGCCTGGCGGGTGTAGCCCTTGGTCTGGAGGTTGGCGATGTTCTGGCTGGTCGCCGACAGCGCCAGTTGCGATGCGAGCGCGCCCGACAGCGCGTTGGTCATAATGGTCATGGCGGTCTTCTTCTTGAAACGGTTCTACCAGTAGATAGGCGACCAGTTACTTGGGAACATTAAATGTTGCCGGTAATAATTGTCGGAGAATGGCGTCGGCGACGCCGAAGGCGCGCTGGCCGGCCATCTGCTTGGCCAGGATGCCGTCGGCCATGTCCTGCATGTCCTGGTTGACGCGGTCCTTGAAGACGCTGTCCTCGTCGGCCATCTCGCGCGTGGTGGCGCGCATTTCCTTGAGCATGTGCGAGATGAAGAAGCTCTCGAACTCGACCGCGGCCTTGGTTGCCTTGGCAACGTAGGCCGGATCCGGCGCCGCGCCATCGGCCGCGGGCGCCACCGTGTCGCCGTTCAGCGTGCCCTGCGCGTGCAGGGGATTCAGGTTGTTATTTGTTTGCATCAGATCACCACCAGTTCGCCTTCGATCGCGCCGGCCTGGTCCAGCGCCTGCAGGATCGCCATGATGTCGTCCGGGGACGCGCCCAGGCTGTTGACGACGTCGATAATGGTTTGCAGCTTGGCGCCGGCCGGCCACTTGAACATCTGGCCCGAGCCCTGGTCGACCGACAGCTGCGACTGCGGCGTGACTGCGGTCTGGCCGCGCGACAGGGGGCCCGGCTGGCTCACGCGCGAGCTTTCCGAAATCACCACTTTGAGCGAACCGTGGGTGACGGCGGCCGCCTTCACGCGCAGGCCGTCGGCGATCACCACGGTGCCGGTGCGCGAATTGAACACCACCTTCGGCACCTCGACGCCGGCTTCGACCTGCAAGGCATTCAGCTTGGCCACGAAGGCCACGCGCTCGGTCGGATCGGAGGGCGCCAGCACCTCGACGCTGGTGCCGTCGGCGGTGGTGGCGACCTGGCCGAAGCGGCGGTTGATCGCTTCCACGACGTTGGTCGCGGTCTCGAAATGCGGCTGGCGCAGGCGCAGCAGCACCTGTGGACGGGTCGAGAAGTCGGTCGCGATCTCGCGCTCGATCATGGCGCCGTTCGGGATGCGGCCGGTGGTCGGGGTGTTCACCGTCACCGAGGAGCCGCTCTTGCCCGAGGCGCTCAGGCCGCCGACCACCAGGTTGCCCTGGGCCAGCGCATAGATTTCGTTGTCCGCCGCGCGCAGTTGCGTCAGCAGCAGGGTGCCGCCGCGCAGGCTCTTGGCGTCGCCGAGGGACGAGACGGTGACGTCGATCGCCTGGCCGCGGCGGTAGCCCGGCGGGAAGACGGCCGAGACCATCACGGCGGCGACGTTCTTGTTCTTCGCGTCCTGGCCTTCCGGCAGCTTGACGCCGAACTGCTTGAGCATGTTGAGCACCGACTGGCTGGCGAACTTCACCTGGGTCGAGTCGCCCGAGCCGTTCAGGCCGACGACGAGGCCATAGCCGACCAGCGGGTTTTCGCGCACGCCCTCGACGCTGACCAGGTTGCGCAGCGCCTGGTCCATGGTCAGCGTCGAGCCGGCGAGCGTGCCGTCGGCCAGGCGCACGCCGCCCATGCATTTATGGACAACCTGGCGTCCCAGCATGTATTCGCCGTCCGGCATGCCGGCGGCGGCGGTCGAATCGGTCACGCAGAACAGGTGCGGGATCGATCGCAGGGCGACCTTGATCGCGCCCGGATGCACGTGCAGCAGGTCCGGGATGATCTCGGCATACTGCGCATGCGCCAGCGCCGCGCCGACCATGCCGGGCTCGCGGTGGTGCAGGCCGGGCATCGCATTGAACAGGTGGGTGAAGCCGGCCGCGCCATGTTCGAGGGCCGCCAGGCCGTCCTCGTAGGAACCGCTGGTGTGGCCGACCTGGACCCGGATGCCGGCGTCCGCCAGCGCGCGCACCAGTTCCAGGTGGCCGTGGATCTCGGGCGCCACCGTGATCACGCGCATCGGCGCCAGGCGCTCGTAGGCTTCGACCTCGGCCAGCGTGGCTTCCTTGGCGAACGGCGGCTGGGCGCCGAGCTTGGCGGAATTGATGTAGGGGCCTTCCAGGTGCACGCCGAGGATGCGCGCCTCGCCCTTGCCGCGCGTCTTGCAGGCCGCGCCGATGGCGCTCAGGGCGCGCTCGATGTCCTCGGGCGGGGCGGTCATGGTGGTGGCCAGGATGCTGGTGGTGCCGTGTTTCGCGTGCAGGGCGGCGATCACGTGCGGGGCGTCGCCGCCTTCCATCATGTCGCGCCCGGCCCCGCCGTGCACGTGCACGTCGATGAAGCCGGGCAGGATGTAGTCGTCGCCGTTCGCTTCCGGAGCGGCGGGGACGCCGGCGATGGCTTCGATGGCGGCGCCGAAGCGCAGTTCGCCGTGGATCCAGCCGTCGGGGGTGAGGATGTTGCCTTTCATTGCGCCTTTTCCTTCAGGTGCTGTTCGATCATGCGCAGCGCGCCGCGCGCCGAGTCGCCGCGACTTCATGGCCTTCCCGGCGAAGATCGGAAGAGCACAC
>DNCF01000405.1:0-5318 GCA_003484545.1 Massilia sp.
CGGCGCCGATCACGCTGCCGAAGGCGCCCGGCGCGACGCGCATCGCGGCGCGGTACACCAGCACCAGCAGCGCCGTGGTCAGCACCGGCGCCAGCAGCCAGTAGGCCGGATACGGCACCTCCTTCGCCAGCGGCCGGTACAGCATCCAGGTCGCCAGCAGCACCGGCGCATGGGAGACGAACACGAAGAAGCTGTACTTGCTCATGCGCGCCAGCCAGGCGCCGAACGCGGTGCGGGTGACGAGCGCCGCGGCCGGCCAGATCAGGATCGGCGCCGCCATGCGCAGGTAATTCGTGTTCGCCACCCGGAACGCCACCACCGCCGCGCACAGCGCGACGAACGCGGCCAGGCACAGCGCCGCATAGCGGTCGAGCGCGCACAGGTCCCAGCGGCGCACCGCGGCCAGGCCACCCAGGTAGAACACCGGCGCCATCACGTCGCGCAGCAGGAAGTGGCCGTCCAGGTTGTTCATGAAGACCAGCAGCACCGCGCCCAGGCCGAGCCAGGGGATGTGGCGCAGCATCCAGCCGAACAGCGGCGCCAGCAGCATCAGGACCACCAGGTCGCGCAGGAAGTTGAGCGGATAGTTGATGGGCGAATCGAACAGGCCGAAGGCGGCGTTGGCCCAGCCGCGCGGATCGTCCGGCACCATGTCCTCGCCGAGCCGCACATGCAGGCCGTTTTCCAGGAAGTCGACCGCGCCCAGCAGCAGCAGGTTGAAGAACAGGAAGGGCACGACGATGGTGCAGAATTTTTTCAGCGCCAGCTTGCCGGGCTGGCGGTCGAGCATCGAGCGAAACAGCAGGTAGCCCGAGATCGCGGTCAGCACCGGCACCGTGGTGCGGAACACCGCGTTCTGGAAGAAGGCCTTGAACAGGTCGAAGGCGCCAGTGCCCACTTCCTTGATCGGCACGTAAGGCGGCGTATGCAGCAGGACCACGCCGAAAATCATCAGGAAGCGCAGCAGGGCGATACGCCTGCGCACCTCGTCTTCGTTTTGCATCGCAGCATCCATGTTGTTCCGTTACAAAAATCATAACGTACGAGCGAGCTGGTCCGCTTTGGCGATTCAATCGTGCGCGCTTTTGTTCCGCATCCACCACGAAAATGATGCGATGCAGAAATAAAAAAACCGCCCGGCTTGCGCGGGGCGGTCTTGCGGCCGAGGCCGGTTTATTGCGGCGTATTTACCAGATGATGACGCGGTCCTTCGGCGCCAGGTACATCTTGTCGCCCTGCTTGACCTTGAAGGCTTCGTAGAAGCCCGGCTGGTTCTTCAGGGTGCCGTTGGCGCGGAACTGGCCCGGCGAGTGCGGGTCGGTCTTGACCTGGGCGATCTGGGCCGGCTCGCGCATCTTCGAGCGCCACACCTGGGCCCAGCCCATGTACAGGCGCTGTTCGCCGGTCAGGCCGTTGATCACCGGCGCCTTCTTGCCCTTCAGCGAGAGCTTGTAGGCTTTCGCCGCGATGGCCAGGCCCGAGTTGTCGGCGATGTTCTCGCCCAGGGTCAGTTCGCCGTTGACGTGGTAGCCGGGCAGCGGGCTGTAGGCGCTGTACTGCTCGACCAGCATCTTGGTCTTGGCCTTGAAGTTCTTGTGGTCCGACGGGCTCCACCAGTCGCGCAGGTTGCCGTCGCCGTCGTACTGGGCGCCCTGGTCGTCGAAGCCGTGGCTGATCTCGTGGCCGATCACGGCGCCGATGCCGCCGTAGTTGACGGCATCGTCCGCGTTGGCGTCGAAGAACGGCGGCTGCAGGATCGAGGCCGGGAACACGATTTCGTTCAGTTCCGGGTTGTAGTAGGCGTTCACCGTCTGCGGCGTCATGCCCCACTCGTCGCGGTCGATCGGCTTACCCAGCTTGTTCAGCTCGCGGTCGTACTCGACTTCGCGCGCGCGCATCACGTTGCCGACCAGGTCGTCGCGCTTGACGGTGAGGGCCGAGTAGTCCTTCCACTTGTTCGGGTAGCCGATCTTCGGGGTGAACTTGGCCAGCTTGGCTTGCGCTTCCTTCTTGGTCGCCGGGCTCATCCAGTCGAGGGTGTTGATCGATTCCTTGTAGGCGGCCAGCAGGTTCGCGACCAGCTTTTCCATGCGCGCCTTGCGCTCGGCCGGGAAGTGCTCGGCGACATACAGCTTGCCGACCGCTTCGCCCAGGCCGCGCTCGACCGCGCCGACGCCGCGCTTCCAGCGCGGTTCCTGCTGCGGCGCGCCCGACAGGGTGGTGCCGTAGAAGGCGAAGCGCTGCTCGGCGAAGTTCTTCGACAGGTAGCTGCCGTAGGCGTCGATCAGGTGCATCTGCAGGTAGGCCTTCCAGGTCTCAAGCGGGGTCTTGCCCGCCACTTCCGCAAAGCCCTTCAGGTAAGTAGGCTGGCTGACGATGACGTAGGAGGCCTTGCCGGCGATGCCGCTACTGTCCAGCCAGGCCTTCCAGTCGAAGCCGGGAGCGACTTCGGCCAGCTTGGCCAGTTCGACCTTGTTGTAGGTCTTGACCGGGTCGCGGTTCTCGACCTTGGTCCACTGCACGCGCGCGATCTCGGTCTCGAAGTCGAGGATGGCTTTCGCATTCGCGGCGGCGTTCTTGTCGCCGGCCATGCCCAGCATCTTTTCCATGTGCTGCTGGTACTTGGCGCGCGCGTCGGCCAGTTTCGCGTCGTCCGATTTCAGGTAGTAGTCGCGGTCCGGCATGCCCAGGCCGGCCTGGTACAGGTCGGCGACGTACTTGGTCGAGTCCTTGGCGTCCTGGTGGATGTAGAACACCACCGGCACTTCCAGGCCCAGCTTGACCATGCGCGCCAGCACGGCCGGCAGTTCGGACTTGTCCTTGATCGCGGCGATCTTCGCCAGCTCGGCGTTCAGCGGGGAGATGCCCAGCTGTTCGAGCTTCGCTTCATCCATGAAGCTGGCGTAGAAGTCGCCGATCTTTTGCGTTTCGCTACCCAAGGAGGCGTTCTTGTCGGCGGCGGCGCGCTCGATGATCGCGCGCAGCTGCGGCAGGGTGTCGTCGCGCAGCTTCATGAACGAGCCCCAGCTCGACTTGTCGGCCGGAATCTCGACGGTCTTGAGCCACTTGCCGTTCAGGTATTCGAAGAAGTCGTCCTGCGGGCGCACGGACGGTTCGATGTATTCGGTGGCGATGCCGGCCGACAGCACCGGCGCTTTCGCGCTTGTCGCCTTACCAGCAGCACCGGCAGCGGCTTCGCCGATGCCGGTGGCGCCTTCCGCTTGGGCAAAGCCGGCAATCAGGGCCAGCGTCAGGGCGCTCAGCATGTGTTTTTTCATCTGTCTCTCCACTGTTTTTGAATGAGATCGGCCGGCGCCCTGTCGGGCGCCGGCCGTTTTTTCCGTCAGTTCAGATATGCATACGTCCCGTAGATACGGGCTTTCCGCATGATCAGCTGGAAGACTTTACCAGATCGAGACGCGATCTTTTGGCGCCAGATACATTTTGTCGCCTTCTTTCACGCCGAACGCTTCGTAGAAGGCCGGGTGATTCATGACGGTGCCGTTGGCGCGGAACTGGCCCGGCGAGTGCGGGTCGGTTTTCACTTGCACGATCTGTTGCGCTTCGCGCATCTTCGAGCGCCACACCTGGCCGAAGCCCATGAAGAAGCGCTGGTCGCCGGTCAGGCCGTCGATCACCGGCGCAGGCTTGCCCTTCAGCGAGATCTTGTAGGCTTTATAGGCAATGGCCAGGCCCGAGTTGTCGCCGATGTTCTCGCCCAAGGTCAGTTCGCCGTTGACGTTGTAGCCAGGGATCGGGCTGTAGCCGTTGTACTGCTTGACCAGCATGTCGGTGCGCTTCTGGAAGGCGTCGCGGTCTTCCTTGGTCCACCAGTTGCGCAGGTTGCCGTCGCCGTCGGACTGGCTGCCCTTGTCGTCGAAGCCGTGGCCGATTTCGTGGCCGATCACGGCGCCGATCGCGCCATAGTTCACGGCGTCGTCGGCGCGCATGTCGAAGAACGGCGGCTGCAGGATCGCGGCCGGGAACACGATCTCGTTCATCGAGCTGCTGTAGTAGGCGTTCACCGTCTGCGGCGTCATGCCCCACTCTTCGCGGTCGATCGGCTTGCCCAGCTTGGTGATGTTGCGGTTGTAGGCGAACTCGGAAGCGCGCTTCACGTTGCCGACCAGGTCGTCGGAGCGGATCGCCAGCTTCGAGTAGTCGCGCCACTTGTTCGGGTAACCGACCTTCGGCACGAACTTGGCCAGCTTGGCCTGGGCTTCGACCTTGGTGGCCGGGGTCATCCAGTCGAGCTGGTCAATGCTTTCCTTGTAGGCGGCGGTGACGTTCTTGACCAGTTCTTCCATGCGCGCCTTGCGCTCGGCCGGGAAGTACTTGGCCACGTACAGCTTGCCGGCGGCTTCGCCCAGCGCGCCTTCGACCAGCGACACGCCCGACTTCCAGCGCGGACGGTTCTCGGTCACGCCGGTCAGCGCGGTGCCGTAGAAGGCGAAGTTGGCGTCGACAAAGGCCTTCGACAGGTAAGGCGAGTATTCGCGCAGCAGCTGCCATTCGAAGTAGGACTTCAGGGTCGCCAGGTCGGTCTTGGCCAGCACCTCGTTGAAGCCGGTCAGGTAGCTCGGCTGGGCGACGATGACGTAGTCCAGCTTGTTACCGACGCCGGCGGCGGCCAGCGCCGCGTTCCAGTCGTAGCCCGGGGTCAGCTTGCCCAGCTCGGCCACGCTCATCTTGTTGTAGCGCTTGACCGGGTCGCGGTTCTCGACCTTGGTCCACTGCACCTTGGCCAGTTCGGTTTCGAAGGCAACAATGGCCTTGGCCTGCTCGGCGGCGTTCTTCTCGCCGGCCAGGCCCAGGATCTGGGCCACGTGCGCTTCGTACTTGGCGCGGGTGTCCGCCATGCGCTTGTCGTCGAGCTTCAGGTAGTAGTCGCGGTCCGGCATGCCCAGGCCGCTCTGGCCGATGTAGGTCGCGTACTTGGTGGAGACGCGCGCATCCTGGCCGACGCGGATGCCGTACGGGGTGGCCACGCCGATCTTCGACAGGTGGGCGACCAGGTTCGGCACGCCCTTCTTGTCCTTCAGGGTGCGGATGCGCTGCAGTTCGCTCGCCAGCGGCTTCACGCCCAGGGTCTCGAGCTTGGCTTCATCCATGAAGCTGGCGTACAGGTCGCCGATCTTCTGTTCGTCGGTGCCGGCCTTCTTGCCCTGGTCTTTCTGGGCCGCTTCGATGATTTCGCGCAGGTGGGCCTGGGCGTCGTCGCGCAGCTGCATGAAGGTGCCCCAGCTGGCCTTGTCGGCCGGGATCTCGGTCGACTTCAGCCACTTGCCGTTCAGGTATTCGAAGAAGTCGTCCTGCGG
>DNCF01000405.1:5470-5626 GCA_003484545.1 Massilia sp.
TGCTCAGAAGGGTACGTTTCACAGGAAAGTCCTCGATTGCAGAAAAAGCGGCGCGTGGCCACGAAAAAAAGGGACGCGGCCGGTCGGCCTCGTCCCAGGGTTCAATGTGCTGCGCCGCTGCGGCGTGCGCGCGGCGGCGGGCACATGGCGAACGGC
>DNCF01000449.1:0-132 GCA_003484545.1 Massilia sp.
CACGGCCAGCGGCGTGTTGAAGTCGTCGTCCATTGCCTCGCGGAAGCGGACGGCGTGCTCTTCGTTCCAGTCGACATCAAGCGCTTCGCTGCCGAGATCGAAATCCGCCAACGCCGTGTACAGGCGCGTCAG
>DNCF01000449.1:232-6775 GCA_003484545.1 Massilia sp.
CCAGCGACTTGGACATCTTCTCGTTGTCGACGCGCACGAAACCGTTGTGGATCCAGTAGTTCACCATCGGACCGCCGAACGCGCCTTCGCTCTGGGCGATCTCGTTTTCGTGGTGCGGGAACTGCAGGTCCTGGCCGCCGCCATGGATGTCGAAGCGCTCGCCGAGGGTGGCGCAGGACATGGCCGAGCACTCGATGTGCCAGCCGGGACGGCCGCGGCCCCATTTCGAATCCCACTTGGCTTCAGCCGGCTCGGCTTCCTTGGCGGCCTTCCACAGCACGAAGTCGAGCGGATCGCGCTTGCCGGTATTGACGTCGACGCGCTCGCCGGCGCGCAGGTCGTCGAGCGACTTGCCGGAGAGCTTGCCGTAGCCGTCGAAGCCGCGCACCGCGTAGTTGACGTCGCCGTCCTCGCTCCTGTACGCCAGTCCTTTTTCCTCGAGCTTCTCGATGATCGAGAGCATCTGCGGCACGTATTCGGTGGCGCGCGGGACGACGTTCGGCGGCAGGATGCCGAGTGCCTGCGTGTCCTCGTCCATGTACTTGGTGAAGCGCGTGACCAGCGAGGACAGCGTTTCGCCGTTCTCGACCGCGCGCTTGATGATCTTGTCGTCGATGTCCGTGATGTTGCGTACGTACTTGACGTCGTAACCGGAAGCCATGAGCCAGCGATAGATGACGTCGAACGCCATCATCATGCGCGCGTGCCCGACGTGGCAGTAGTCGTAGACGGTCATGCCGCAGACGTACATGCCGACCTTGCCGGCCTCCATCGGAACGAATACCTGTTTTTCGCGCGCCAGCGTGTTATAGATCTTTAATTGGCTCATTGGTGGTGATGATTCGAGAGGGGACGGGACGCCCGAGCAATGCGAATGCCGGGCACGGCTGCCTGGAGGCACGCGCCGGGAGATGGTGCTTTGCGTCGAGATCGCCAGGACCCTCGTTGTTGTTCTTCTTGATATTCTTGATAGAATCGGACGTTCTGCGCAAAGTATAGCATTGATAAAATCCCGACTGGCCGCCTACGGCTCAGGTTTATTTTTCTGTAAAAGACTTGACACGGCATTGCGCCACGTCCACCGAGGAGAAGCCTTGAAGACCCCATTCGCACGATTTGCCACCCCGCTGATGGCGCGCATCACCGCCGCCGCGGTGCTTGCCGCCAGCGCCCTGTCGATCCCGGCCGCGGCATTGGCCTTCGAAAATCCCCAGGTCGCGCTGAAGACCACGATGGGCGAGATCGTCATCGAGCTCGACCAGGAAAAGGCGCCGAAGAGTACCGCGAATTTCCTGCAGTACGTAAAATCCGGCTTCTACAAGGGCACGGTGTTTCACCGCGTCATCAGCGACTTCATGATCCAGGCCGGCGGCTATACCGAGAAGCTGGTCGACAAGCCGGGCGTGCGCAAGCCGATTCCGATCGAATCGCAGAACGGCCTGTCGAACAAACCCTACACGGTGGCGATGGCGCGCACCGCCAATCCGAACTCGGCCACCTCGCAGTTCTTCATCAACACCAACGACAATGCCGGGCTCGACTACCCGGGCGAGGACGGCCACGGCTACGCGGTGTTCGGACGCGTCGTGAAGGGCTTCGAGACCGTCGACAAGATCAAGAACGTGGTCGTCGACGACGTGCGCGGCATGCAGAACGTGCCGGTGGTGCCGGTCGTGATCCAGAACGCGACCCTCCTCTCGGGCGATAAGCTTGTAAAATAACGGTTGCACGTTTCGCATCCCCGCACGTATTCAAACGTATTCAAACAAAAAGGACATCACATGACCTCCGTAATCATGACCACCAACAAGGGCAACATCACCGTCGAGCTGGATGCCGAGAAGGCGCCGAAGACCGTTGCCAACTTCCTGGACTACGTGAACAAGGGTCACTTCACCAACACGATCTTCCACCGCGTCATCAAGGACTTCATGATCCAGGGCGGCGGTTTCGAGCCGGGCATGAAGCAGAAAGCCACCGACGCCACCGTCGAGAACGAAGCCAAGAACGGCCTGAAGAACGACAAGTACACCATCGCCATGGCCCGCACCTCGGCGCCGCACTCGGCATCGGCCCAGTTCTTCATCAACACCAAGAACAACGACTTCCTGAACTACCCGGGCCAGGACGGCTGGGGCTACGCCGTGTTCGGCAAGGTCACCTCGGGTATGGAAGTGGTCGACGAGATCAACGGCGTGCGCACCTCGCGCTCGGGCATGCACTCGGACGTGCCGGTCGAGCCGGTCGTCATCGAACAAGTCGAAGTCGTCCAGTAATCCGGTAATACAGTAGAAAAGGCGCGCGGGATCATCACCACAGCACCACAATGGCCACTCCCGCGCGCACGCTCGCGCTTTTCATTTCCGACCTGCACCTGCAGGAATCCCACCCACGCACCGCCGAGGCCTTCTTCCGCTTCCTGGAAGAACACGCCGCGCACACGCGCCAGCTCTACCTGCTCGGCGACATCTTCGAATACTGGGCCGGCGACGACGATCTCGACACGTCCTTCCACGCCCGCGTCACGCACGCCCTGCGCTCGCTCGCGGACAGCGGCGTCGCGCTGTTCTGGATGGCCGGCAACCGCGACTTCCTGGTCGGGCAAGGCTTTGCCGATGCGGCCGGCCTCACCCTGCTGGCCGAACCCCACGTGACGCACATCGGCGGACAGCGTATCGCCCTCGTGCATGGCGACGCCGAGTGCACGCTCGACACGCAATACATGGAATTTCGCGCCATGGTGCGCAATCCCGCCTGGCAACAGCAATTCCTGGCCATGCCGCTGACCCAGCGCAAGGCCATCATCGCCGGCCTGCGCGAAGGCAGCCGCGAAGCCCACACCACCAAGTCCTGCGAGATCATGGACGTCACGCCTGACGCGATCGAGGCGGTCTTCGACGCCACCGGCGCCGATGTCCTGATCCACGGGCACACCCACCGCCCCGCCCTGCACCGCCACGGCGAACGCCTGCGCTACGTGCTGCCCGACTGGGAGCTCGATGCCGCGCCGCCGCGCGGCGGCTGGATCGCGATCGCGGAGGACGGCGCGATCCGGCGCTGCGGGCTCGACGTCGTCACCGACTGAGCGGGCGAAAAAAAGAGCGGGCAAGCCCGCTCTTTTTCCTTCCCAAGCTCCCCTCCGGCCCGGATCCGGGCATTACGCCTTGCCGGCGCGGCGGCGCACTGCGATGCCGGCGCCCAGCATGGCGATACCGAACAGGGCCAGCGAACCCGGCTCAGGCACTTCGCCGCCTTGAACCTCGTTCAGCTTGAACTGGCCATTTGTCGACAGGAAGAAATAGTCGCCTGGTGCGTTGGCGTAATCGGTGCCGTCGCATCCCGGGCCGGTAAAGCCGGCATATTCGCAGGCGACTTCGTCCACCAGGCGGCTGGGCGGCTCACCGACCGTGTTCGCATTCGTAAAGGCGAATGCCAGCACCGCCGATTCCGACAGGTCTTCACCGCCGTCGAGGAAGAAGTAGCCCGGCGCCAGCGCCCCCGCTTCGGCACGGGCGAACACGCTTACCTGGCCGTTGGTGGTCGGGCTGCCGCTGGCGTCGACCAGGCCGCCGCCGCCGGCCAGCACGTCGAAACTCGCGATCAGGTTGCCCAGGTTGGCCCCGTAGACCCCGTTCGTGCTGCCGTACTGGCCATCGGTCGGGTTCTGGTACATGCGGATCGTCCCGCCGGTGAAGGTGAAGGCGCCACTGAAGTTGCCGGTGCCGGTCGCTTCGAATACCGCGCTGATGTTCCCGCCATCGTAGGTAATCGGGAACAACAAGCCGTTCGAGTCCGCCTGCGAAATGTTGAAGACGGCATGCTCGGTGAACGTGAAGCTGGTGCCGCCGGTGGGGGTGAGGTTGATGAAGGCATTGCCGTTCACGTCCAGGTATTCGTTGATCACTTGACCGCTTTCGTAGCCGTCGCCGGTCGGGTTGAATACCCAGTCGTTCAGGACCGGCGCCGCCTGGGCAGCGCCCATCGACATTGCAACAGCTGCAGCACAAGCCAGTTTCTTCAGAAGTTTCATGATGGAGATCCTCGTCAGTGATTAGGCGGCCATCGACACCGCATCGCACAGGAAGCAAGCGCCATACCTGCTTACCGAGAGGCTTGCGAATCAAGGACTTAAGCGGGAGATTGTTAATTTATGCGTGAACGATGTAAGAAATTCCGACCTCGACAGTAGAATCCTGCTCCTTGCGGGCCGCAGCGCGAACGAAACTCATCCGTTTCGCTGTTTTCGCGAGAAATCGTTCCGCGTTTGTGACATCGCGCCGTGACGAAGAGACAGCGCGCTCTTCCCGATCCGCGCCTTCCGCGCGCGGAAACAATATTGCACTGCGCAATATTTCGTTAGTTTTCCGGCTAGCAAAATCCTCTATTATGCGCCTTGGATCGTGGCCGCCGGGTCGTGTCGCCGGCGCGCCGGATGCGACCGCCGCGTCCGCTCTGGAGCGTGTTTTTTACCGTCCGGCCCCGCTTTTTTGCAGCTTGTCGCATTCCCGTGGTTGCCAGGAATGCTGGTGTCATACTTCACTACAACACCAACGCATTTACTCAACAGGGAGCCAGACATGCAGGATCATGTGCCAGCGCCGGAACGACAGGGAGGCCGAGCATGAACATCGGCTGGAACGACAATGCACCGATTTACCGCCAGCTCAAGGACCGGGTGATCGGCATGATGCTCGACGGAATTTTGAAAGCCGGCGACGCCCTGCCCTCGGTCCGCCAGATCGCGGCCGAATATCAGCTGAACCCGATCACCGTCTCCAAGGCTTACCAGGAGCTGGTCGACGAAAACCTAGTAGAAAAAAGAAGGGGAATTGGCATGTATGTCACTGAAGGAGCAAGCGAAAAACTGCTCGCAAGCGAACGCGAACGCTTCCTGAGCGAGGAATGGCCGGCGATGGTGGAGCGCATCCGCCTGCTGGGCCTGAACGTCGAGCAACTGCTGCGCACTGCGGAACCGGGAGGTGCGGCATGAGCGCCGTGATCTCGGCCCGCGGCCTGACCAAGCGCTACGGCAAGCAGACGGCGATCGACGGCATCGACTTCGATATCCCGGCCGGACGCATCGTCGGCCTGATCGGCCCCAACGGTTCGGGCAAGACCACCACCCTGAAAGCCGCGCTGGGCCTGATCCCCTTCGAGGGCAGCCTGAGCGTGATGGGCTACGACCCGCGCACCCAGCGCGACGCCCTGATGCAGGACGTCTGCTTCATCGCCGACGTCGCCATCCTGCCGCGCTGGCTGCGGGTGCGCGACGCGGTCGACTTCGTGGCCGGCATCCACCCGCGCTTCGACCGCGCCCGCGCCGAGCGCTACATCGCCAACACCAAGCTCAAGCCGGCAATGAAGGTGAAGGAAATGTCGAAGGGCATGATCGTCCAGCTGCACCTGGCGCTGGTCATGGCGATCGACGCCAAACTGCTGGTGCTCGACGAGCCGACCCTGGGCCTGGACATCATCTACCGCAAGCAGTTCTATCAGAACCTGCTGGAAGACTACTTCGACGAGAACAAGACCATCGTCATCACCACCCACCAGGTCGAGGAAGTCGAGCACATCCTGACCGACCTGATGTTCATCCGCGACGGCAAGATCGTGCTGGCCGCTTCGATGGACGAAGTCGGCGAGCGCTACATCGAAGTGATGGTGCCGGCCGACAAGGTCAATGCCGCCAACGCGCTGCAGCCGATCGACCAGCGCACCGTGTTCGGCAAGTCGGTGATGCTGTTCGACGGCGTCTCGCGCGCCCAGCTGTCCGCCCTCGGCGAAACGCGCAACCCGAGCGTCGCCGACCTGTTCGTGGCAACCATGAAAGGAACCTACGCATGAATACGATGAAATGGCTGCTGCGCCGCGAGTTCTGGGAACACAAGGGCGGCTTCGTCTGGGCGCCGCTGATCGCGGCCGTGCTCATGGTGGTGCTGGTGGGCGGCATGATCGGCTACGGCATCTCGACCGGCAAGCTCGACGGCGACAGCGTCACCGTCTCGATCAACGGCGAGGAAGTGCACCGCGCCAGCGGTTCGAAGATCGCCAGCCTGGCCGATCGCCATACCCGCAACCAGATCGCCGACGTCGCCGCCAACAACTACATCGCCACCGGGGCGCCGATCTTCATCGTGCTGCCCATCGTCGCCTTCTTCTACTGCCTGGGCGCGCTCTACGACGACCGGCGCGACCGCAGCATCCTGTTCTGGAAGTCGCTGCCGATCTCCGACGCCACCACCGTGCTGTCGAAGCTGGTGACCGCCCTGGTGCTGGCCCCGGCGATCACGATCGTCATCGCCAGCGCCGCCGCCTTCCTGATCCTGATGCTGGGCGGCGTGGCCGCCAGCCACCAGGGCCTGAACCTGTTCGGCCCGGTGCTCAGCAACGTCAACCTGTACCTGTCGCCGGTCTACCTGCTGGCCATGATCCCGGTCTACATCCTGTGGGCGCTGCCCTGCGCCGGCTGGCTGCTGCTGGTGTCGAGCTGGGCGAAGTCGAAGGTTTTCCTGTGGGCCGTCGGCGTGCCGCTGATCGCCGCCG
>DNCF01000449.1:7006-7184 GCA_003484545.1 Massilia sp.
ACCATCAACGCCGACTGGATCATCAACAACGTCCTCGAAACCCTGCTGCTCGGCCTGGTGCCCGGCGCCTGGTTCATGGACGGCGGCACCGCCCTGCCGCTGCGCGACCAGCACGGCGTGGACATGCTGTCGGTGCTCGGCGCCTCCTGGGGCAGCCTGGCGCGGCCGGAACTGTGGA
>DNCF01000031.1:0-3114 GCA_003484545.1 Massilia sp.
AGGCCGCCAGCGCCGCCGCCGTGACCAGCGCCAGCGGCAGGCGCTGCGGATAGCCGGGCACGTAGCCCGCCGGGCTGCACTGGGCGACGTCGAACACGTTCGAGCGCAGCGGGTTGTGCTTGCTGTCGGAGACGAAGCTGCGCAGGCCGGCCGCGATCTCGGCGTTGCCGAAGCCGGTTGCGGCCAGCGCCGCGGTCGCGGCCAGGGCGTTGGCGATGTTGTAGCGGGCGCAGCCGCCGAGCGAGACCGGCATCTCGCGCACGTCGAGCAGGGCTTCGTGGCGTGCGCCGGTGGCCAGCACCAAGGTGGTGTCCTCGAGGTAGACGCCGCGCCCGCCCGACTCCAGGTGGCGCAGCAGGACCGGATTGTCCGCGTCCAGCGCGAAATACAGCACCTCGACGTTGGCCTCCAGGTCCTGGGCCATCGCCACGCAATAATCGTCCTCGGCGTTGAGCACCACGGCGCGCGAAGCGCGCTGGGCGACCACGGCTTTTACCCTGGCCAGGTCTTCGAGGGTGTCGACGCCGTCCAGGCCCAGGTGGTCGCTCGAGACGTTCAGCACCACCGAGACGTCGCAGCGGTCGTAGGCCAGGCCGCGCTTGAGGATGCCGCCGCGGGCCGTCTCCAGCACCGCGAAGTCGACTTGCGGCGAGGTCAGGACGGCGCGCGCCGAGCGGTAGCCGGTGCAGTCGCCGGCCATGATGCGCTGGCCGTCGATGTAGACGCCTTCGGTGGTGGTCACGCCGGTGCGCTGGCCGGTCAGGCGGGCGGCATGCGCGATCAGGAGCGAGGTCGTGGTCTTGCCGTTGGTGCCGGTCACGGCGACGGTCGGGATGCGGCCGTCGTCCTGGCCGAACAGGGCCTCGACGATTGCGGCGCCGGCGTCGCGCGGGGTGCCGCGGCTCGGGTACTGGTGCATGCGGATGCCCGGCGCGGCGTTCACTTCGATGATGCCGCCGTTCTGCTCGCGCAGCGGCTGCGCGATGTCCCGGCAGATGATGTCGATGCCGGCCACGTCCAGGCCGATGGTGCGCGCGGCGCGGATGCAGATGTCGCGGGTTTCCTCGGGAAGAGAATCGGTCACGTCCTCGGCGGTGCCGCCGGTGGACAGGTTGGCGTTGCCGCGCAGGTCGACGCTGACGCCGCTCGGCAGCACCGAGTCGAAGCCGTAGCCCTGTTTCGCGAGGATGGCTTCGGCCAGGGCGTCCATCGGGATCTTGGTCAGGATGTTGGTGTGGCCCTCGCCGCGCGCCGGGTTGCGGTTCTCGATCTCGACCAGCTCGCGCACGGTGGAGGTGCCGTCGCCCGTGACGCCGGGCGGGCGGCGCCAGGAAGCGGCGGCGACACGATCGCCGGTGACCAGCACGCGGTAGTCGCGGCCTTCCAGGAATTCCTCGACGATCACGTGGCGGCTGTACTTGCGCGCGTGCTCGAATGCGCGCTCGACTTCCTCGGGGGTGCTGCAGACGGTGGTCACGCCCTTGCCCTGGTTGGCGTCTAACGGCTTGATGGTGGCCGGGCCGGACAGGCGGCGCGCCACGCGCTGGGCTTCTTCCAGGCGGGTGACGGTGGCGCCGGCCGGGACCGGCTTGACTACGACCGCGTTCGACCCGATCTTGGCGAACTCGCCGACCGTGAACGCGCCCAGCACCTGGGCGCCGGCGCCGACGATCACGCCGCGCTCGAGCGTCGGATGGCGCTTGGTGCCGGCCACCAGGGTGGTGCCGCCCAGGGTCACGCCCTGGTAGATGGTGCAGTCGTCGCCGACCACGGCAGTCTCGCCGATCACCACGCCGAAGCCGTGGTCGATGAAAACCCGGCGCCCGATGGTGGCGCCCGGGTGGATCTCGATGCCGGTGAAGATGCGCGCGATGTGGGAAATGAAGCGGCCGAGCCACTTCAGGTTCATGCGCCAGCAGCCATGCGCCCAGCGGTGGAGGACGATGGCGTGCAGGCCGGGATAGCACGTGAGCACTTCCCAGCCGTTACGGGCGGCCGGGTCGCGTTCGATGATGCTCTTGATATCTTCGCGCAACGAGGAAAACATAAACTAGGTACAGGAGGAATGCAGAGACAAATGGTAGCTTATACGGCTACTTGTTGCTTGGGAGGGGGTCAATGTGGGCCGGCGCGATCGCGTCGGCTTGCGAATGCGAACGTGCGTGGAGCTGTTGCCTGTTCTGTTCGTGGTGGGTTGAATCCGCGTGGGCATGCATGCCCACCCTAGGGATGAAGCCGCGGAAGCCGTCGGCTGATGCGGAATAACGCAAGGCGGGCGGAGGTCATCCGCCCGCGCGTTTCAAACGATCAGAGCGACACGCCGCGCTGGCGGCGCGCTTCGTACAGGCAGACGCCCGAAGCGACCGAGACGTTCAGGCTCTCGACCGAGCCGAACATGGGGATGGAAACCAGCAGGTCGCAGGTCTCGCGGGTCAGGCGGCGCATGCCCTCGCCTTCCGAGCCCATCACCAGCGCGACCGGGCCGGTGAAGTCGGCTTCGTACAGGCCCTTGTCGGCGTCGTCCGAGGTGCCGATCAGCCAGATACCGCGCTCCTTCAGCTCGCGCATGGTGCGCGCCAGGTTCGTCACCGTGATGTAGGGGACGGTCTCGGCGGCGCCGCTGGCAACCTTGGCCGCGGTGGCGTTCAGGCCGACCGCGCGGTCCTTCGGCACGATCACGGCATGGGCGCCGACGCCGTCGGCCACGCGCAGGCAGGCGCCGAGGTTGTGCGGATCGGTGATGCCGTCCAGGATCAGCAGCAGCGGCGGGCCCTCGATGGCATCGAGCAGTTCGTCCAGGTTGCGCGCCAGTGCCAGCTGGCTGGCGAAGGCGATCACGCCCTGGTGGCGGCGGGTGCCGACGATCTTGTCGAGGCGCGCGGCGTCGACCGGCATGACGCGCACGCCGGCGTCCTTGGCGCTGGCGATCAGCGCCTTCATGCGGGCGTCGTTACGCTCGGCGTCGACGAAGATCTCTTCCACCGATTGAGCCTCGTGGCGCAGCCGCGAGGTCACCGCGTGGAAACCGAAAATCATTTTGTTCTTCATTCTTTACTTCTTTTCCTGGAACTCGTTTTGGATGCGGTACTGTCGGCCTTGGCGGCCGGCTTCTTC
>DNCF01000031.1:3382-3517 GCA_003484545.1 Massilia sp.
CGGCCGGCTTCTTCCTGGCGCTGCTCTTGGCGGCAACGCTCTCTGGTTCTGCCACGGCGGCCGTTTTCGCAGCGCGCGTGCGCTTCGGCTTGGCCGGCGTGTCGGCTGCGGCGGCGATCGCCTCTGCGGGGACCG
>DNCF01000030.1:0-2774 GCA_003484545.1 Massilia sp.
TCGAATCGCCCGTCCTTGCCGGGTTCCAGCGCGTCGATCGCCGGCTCGCGCGGCGCGAACACGGCGGGCGATTCGACGTAGGGATCGGCGCTCACGCGGCGGATGGCGCTGTCGCCTTCCACCAGCGCGCCCAGCTTCACTTCGATCATGTCGCCGTCGCGCAGCTTCGACCAGGGAATCGTGGCGCCCTTCGTGGCCGCAACTGGTGCGCCGTTGTGCAGCACGTTCGCGACCTGGTAGTACCCGTTGCCCTTGCTTGCGGCAGGCAGCAGCAGGCGCACCGCGATGCGCTGGCCGCGCAGCCGCAGGTTGTGCAGCGCGACCTGGTCGGTCGAGCCGAAGGTTTCGCGCCGCAGTTTCGCCGTCACGAAGGGGCGCAGGGCGATGCCCTCGTCGCGCGCCGCCACCCCGAACACGTTCTCGACCACCATGCCGAGGTAGGCGCCGACCGACCACAGCTGGCGCCGCGAATTGATCACCGGGCCGATCAGCTCCGGATGTTCCTCGTCGAGCAGCAACGGCTGGCCCGAGAGCCATTCGAGGTTCTCCATGTTCGAGATGTTCAGCGCCGCGCCGCGCATCAGCGAGTCGTAGGCGGCATCGGCCACGCTGGCGTTGCCGCCGAGGGCGGCCGCTTTCAATCCGTAGCCGGTCACGAACGGCCACATGGCGCGGTTGTGGTAGACCGGCGCGCCTTGCTGCTGGGGCCAGATTACGGGCGGCCCCATCGGGCCATGCGGATAGCGCGCCAGGATGCTGCGCGCCTGTTCCGCGTCGGCGATGCCGGTGATGATCGCCAGCGACTGGCCCAGCCAGTCGAACTTGTGCATGGGCGCGCCGTCGAAATGGGCGGCGGTGAGGCTGCTGTACATGCCGGCGTCCGGCAGTCACAATTTCCTGTTGATCGCCTGCTTCAGCTCCGCCGCCCAGGCGTCGTAGCGGGCGGCGCGCGCCGTGTCCTTCTGTTCGCGCGCCAGCTTCGCGGCCAGCGTCAGCGCCTGGTAGTGGGTGGCGTTGGTCGAGACCGCCTTGGCGCTGGACATCGAGGCCAGGTCGTCGACGATCCAGCTGGCATAGCTCTGGTCGCGCCAGTCGAGGAAGCTCTGCTCGCCCGTGTACAGGCCGTCCTGCGGATCGAAGGCGGCGACGCGGTCGATCTCGATCGTGTTCGCCAGCGCCTGCAGCGCCCGCGCGGCAAAGGCGGTGCGTTCGGCCGGTGGCAGGGTGCGCAGCGTTTCCTCGGCCGCGAAGGCCCAGGTGACGCGGTCGGTGCTGACCGGCCAGCTGCCGCCGCTGCCGGTGTCCTGCACGATTTGCAGGCCGTCGTCCGTACCGGGCACCTGCGGCGCTTTCGTCACGCCCTTGCGGTAGGCGGCCAGCTTGAAATCGAGCGAGTTGCGTACCCGTGCCGGATCGAGCAGGGCCAGGCCGAGGTCGGCCGCATAGGACAGGTCGCGGGTCCAGACGTAATGCCATTTCTCGCCGGTCTCGAAGCAGTCGCAGGGAATCGTGGCGCCGCCGTTGTAGTTGCCGTCGCGGATGGCGCTGACGGCATCCTGCGCCATTTCGCTGCCGGCCAGCGCGAACAGCGCGTCGAAGGCGAGGTTGCCGCTGCGGGTGTAGGGACGGTCCGCGGTTTCCGAATACGTGGCGTGCCGGGGCACCGGATCGCGCAGCGCCAGCGTGGTCGAATGCGTGTAGCTGCGCAGCTCGGCTTCGGGGTCGACCAGCGAGAAGCGCGCCTGTTCCTGCTTGCCGTCCCAGGTGGGCCAGGCCAGGGTGGCGACGCGCGCGCGGCCGGCGTGCGGATCTGCGTCCGAAGCCGCCGCGACAGGCGCCAGCCGCGTGACGCGCAGCAGCGGCGCGGCCGGGTTGCGCGCATCGACCGTGAAGCGGTAGGTGCCGGTGCTGCGCACGAACAGGTAATCCTCGGGGCCGGCCTGGGTCTCCAGGCGCAGCGCCTGGTCCGGCTGGACACGCACGCTCTTGCCGCTATCGAGCACCCATTCCTGGCTCCAGTCGCGGCTGCCGATCTTGAAGCCGTGGTTGCCGGGGCCGATCAGCACCTCGGCCTGGTAGACGCCGTCGCCCTTGTACTGGAGCTGGTGCTCGGTGCCCCAGCCGTTGAAGCCGCCGCGGACGAAAAACTCCTGGCGCAGCGGGCCGGGATCGGCTGCGACGGCGGCCGCGGCGTGGGCGAAGAAGGCTGCACCGAGCAGCCAGCGCGAAGAGATCATGCGTGCTCCTGTCAGCGGTATTCGTTGCGTTCGACGATGCCGCGCAGGACATCCTGGCCGCGCAGCATCGGGAAGTCCTGGCTACGGTAGACCTTCGGCCGCACGAAATCCAGCTTGCCGATGGTCCCGGCATGCGAGGGACGGGCGGCTTGCGGTTCCAGCGGGCGGCCGTCGAGCAGGACGCGCTTGCCGGCGATCGCCAGCGTCGCCGCCTTGCCCGGGTCCAGGGTGAAGGCGACCTGCGAGCGGCTCTTGTCCGGGTTCAGGTAGATCATCCGCAGCGTGCGCGCCGTCTTGCCGCGCAGGGTGAAGGTCCAGCGTTCGCCGCCGTTGGCGCGCTTGAAGTCCACGTCCACGCTTTCCCCGACGCCGAAGGGCAGGGCGGCGCCGAAATCGCGCCAGCCGGTCGGAATGGCCGGCTCGAAGACCAGCGCATCGGCAAGCAGGTCGGGGCGAAAGCCCACGTAATCCTGGTAGGCGTTGCGCGCGTATTCGGCCACGCTCCACGACTGGGCAAAGGTGCCGGTCGGCTGCTCG
>DNCF01000030.1:2909-3317 GCA_003484545.1 Massilia sp.
CTGGGCGAAGGTGCCGGTCGGGGTCAGGCTGCCGTCCTCGCGCGGCAGGGCGTCGAGGTTTTCGCTCATGCTGCCCAGCGTCCCCAGGCCCAGGATCTGCGCGCCCAGGTTCTGCGTCAGCGGCCAGCTCAGGTCCTGGTAGCCGAAGCGGTTCAGGGCGGTCACCGTGAAGCCGGCGTTCCAGCCCCAGATGGTGCCGTTGTGGTAGGCCGCGTCCTTGTGGTGGAAGGCCGGGTTTTCGTGGCGCGGGTGGAAGTAGACGTCGTCCTGGGCCAGCGAGGCGATGCCGTAGGGGTAGAGCAGGCCCGAGACCGCATTCCTGGTCACCTTGGCCTGCACCTCGCCCGGCACGAAATCGTCGAAGGGGATCGAGGCCAGCATCAACTGGTTCGGGCGCAGCTTGGTGTC
>DNCF01000032.1 GCA_003484545.1 Massilia sp.
TGTCGGGCCAGGCGCTAGGCGGTCTCGGCCGCGGAAGGCGCGACTCCCGGCGGCTTGGTGGCCTCGACCGCTGTTGCGTGGGCACGGATCTTGTCGAGCGCCGCAAGGATCGACGCCGGCTGGCCGGTGGCGGCCGCGCCCGCCAGGTGCAACAGGCCCGCGACGAGGCCGCTGACCTCGGCGATCCGGGTGATCTTGCGGATCTTCTCGGCCGCTTCGGCGGTCAGGGCGATCACGACCTTCTGCGACTTGCCGAGCGACTTCACGGTGTAGGTGGCGGCGTCGGCGTACAGGCCGTTGGCGCGCTGGCGCAGGATGACCTCGTCTTCGAACAGGGCGCGCGCGGCGGCCTGCACGTGCTCGGGCATCGTTGCGCCTTCGTAGGCCCGGATTTCGCGCATGATGCGCTCGTGCAGCTGGTCGGCGCAGGCCGATAGCTGGTCGGCCAGTGCCACTACCTGGCTCACGCTGGCCAGGCCGCCCCGGCTGGCGCTGCCATCGGCGGATGCCGCCGCAGCCGGGGCTGGCGCCGTGGCTTCTTCATGTTTCGGGGCCTGTGCGCCTGCTGCCTTCGTTTCGCTTGCCATACCGCCTCCGCAGAAATCAGTCGCCGGACAGGTTCTCGCGGATCATCCGCAAGTCCCGTCCGTAATTGCCGAGCATGCGCCGCACGTCCGCCTCGGACAGCCGGTGCAGGTTCTCGCGCAGCTTCTGGTGCCCGAGCGCGACTTTCGTCAGGCCCTGCAGCGCCAGGTCGTAGCGGCGGTCGATCAGCTTGTATTCGCTCGACTTGTTCATGTAATGGACCTTGGCCAGGGTGACGAGCATGCGGTCGCTGCTCTTGTTGTTGAACGGCAGCTCGACGTCGAAAATCCCCAGCACGGTCTTCTTCTCATTTTCGTTGGTCTTGTAGTAGAGGCGGGTGAGCGAGATCATGGCTTCCAGCAGGGTCTGCACATCGGCGTCGCCGTCGCGCACCATGGTTTCCACGCTGCGGTTCTGGTAGCCCGAGGCGATCACCCGCGTGAGCAGGCGCGTCAGCCCCGTGTAGGCGGCGATGTGGCGCTGCTGCAGCCCGGAGTCGGTATTCGCCTTGAGGCCGTTGCCGAGGTCGTCGATGCGCTCCGACAAGTCGTAGCGGGCATCGCCGGCCAGCAGGCTCAGCGTCTGCATGTAGAGCACGACGGCTTTCTGCACGCTGACGAAGTCGTCGTACACGGCGCGCCGCTTGGCGTCGTTCTCGCGCGCCAGCTTGTCGGCGCCGGCTGGCAGGTAGGGTTGCTCGCGCTCGTAAGTGTCGCGGTAGCGCCGCGACAACTCGGCATAACCGCCCAGGCGCGCCGAGGCGTCGGCGAATTCGCGCACTTCGGTCAGGCTGACCGGGCCGCCCGTACTTGCGCAGCCGCCCAGCAGCAGGCCGGCGCCCAGCAGGGCGATCGCGGCGAGAGAGCGGAAAATCTTCATGGGGTCTCCTCAGGGCGGCGAAAATCCCGGCCGGAAAGTCCCCATTCTGGCAAACGCCGCGTCACGCGGCGTTGTAGTTAGTCAACTCAAGCGAGCTTCCCGAGATCGAAGTGCGGATTTTCGATGATGCCGAACAGGTTGCCGTAGGGATCGCGCACGGTGGCGACCTTGATGCCCTCGCCGACGTCCTCGACCGGCGACTCGACCGTCGCGCCGAGCTCCACGAGGCGCGCCAGCTCGGCATGCGCATCCGGGGTACCCCAGTAGGCGGTGGCGCCGGCCGTGCCGGGCACGCCGTCGGGCACCAGGCCGAGCTCGAACCCGCCGACCTCGAAGCCGACGTAGAAGGGCTGGTCGAAATAGGGCGCCTTGTCGAGCACGCGCCGGTACCATTCGGTCGCTTCGCCGAGCGCTGTGACGGGGTAGATGACGGTTCGCAATCCCTGGATCATGGAAGTCTCCTTATTGTTAAGGAAGCAATAGTGCCACCAGGGACGAGGGCTGTCCAGCGCCCCGGCTACGACGGCTGGCCCGCCAGCGCGCTGCGCCAGGCCAGGCCCTGCACGGTGTCGCCGCGCGGATTGTATTCGCAGCCGACCCAGCCGTCGTAGCCGAGTTCGTCGAGCAGGCGGAACAGGTAGGGGTAGTTGATCTCGCCGGTGCCCGGCTCGTGGCGTCCCGGCACGTCGGCCAGCTGGATGTGGCGGATCAGGGGCAGGAGTTCGCGCAGGCTGTTGGCCAGGTCGCCCTCCATGCGCTGCATGTGGTAGATGTCGAACTGCAGGAAGAGATTGTCGGCGCCGCATTCCGCGATGATGGCCTGGGCCTGGCGCGAACCGGTGAGGAAGTAGCCGGGCATGTCGCGGTCGTTGATCGGTTCGATCAGCAGGTCGATCTCCTGTTCCTTGAGCTTGTCGGCGGCAAAGCGCAGGTTGGCGACATAGGTCGCGTGGGCGCGCTCGTGGGGAACGTTGGGCGGAATCTTGCCTGCCATGCAGTGCAATTGCTTCACGCCGAGTTCGTCCGCGTAATCGAGGGCGAGTTCGACGCTGTCCTGGAACTCGCCGATGCGGCGCGGGTCGCAGGCCATGCCGCGGTCGCCGCCTGCCCAGTCGCCGGGCGGAAAATTGTGCAGGACCAAGTCCAGGTGGTAGCGCGCCAGGCGCCCCGTGATCCATTCCGGCTCGCAGGCGTAGGGGAACAGGAACTCGACCGCGTCGAAGCCCGCCTCGCGCGCCGCCGCGAAACGGTCGAGGAAGCTGAGCTCGGGGAACAACGTGCTCAGGTTGGCGGCGAATTTCGGCATGGGGCATCTCGCATGTTGACAGCTCGCTATCGTAGCATTCGCGTGGCGAAGCTGCAGGAGGCGGGCAATCGTGCGTGGATGTGGGTGAGCGGAGTCGGCTCGCTTACCGTAGGGTGGGCACGCTGTGCCCACGCG
>DNCF01000197.1:0-3093 GCA_003484545.1 Massilia sp.
CATGTCGATGAAGTCGATCACGATCAGGCCGCCCAGGTCGCGCAGGCGCAGCTGGCGGGCCACTTCGTCGGCCGCTTCGCAGTTGGTGTTGAAGGCGGTGGTCTCGATGTCCGAGCCGCGCGTGGCGCGCGCCGAGTTGACGTCGATGGAAACCAGGGCTTCGGTGTGGTCGATGACGATCGCGCCGCCCGATGGCAGCGGCACGGTGCGCGCGTAGGCGGTCTCGATCTGGTGTTCGATCTGGAAACGCGAGAACAGCGGCACGTCGTCGCTGTAGCGCTTCACGCGGTGGGCCATGTCCGGCATCACGTGCGACATGAACTGCTGGGCCTGGTCGAAAATCTCGTCGGTGTCGATCAGGACTTCGCCGATGTCAGGCTGGAAATAATCGCGGATGGCGCGGATGACGAGCGAGCTTTCCTGGTAGATCAGGAAAGGACCTGCGGCCGACTTGCCGGCGCCTTCGATGGCGCGCCACAGTTGCATCAGGTAATTCAGGTCCCACTGCAGCTCTTCGACGGTGCGGCCGATGCCGGCGGTGCGGGCGATGACCGACATGCCTTGCGGCAGGTCCAGCTTGTCCATGGTCTCGCGCAGTTCCTGGCGCTCTTCGCCTTCGACGCGGCGCGACACGCCGCCGCCGCGCGGGTTGTTCGGCATCAGGACCAGGTAGCGGCCGGCCAGCGAAATGAACGAGGTCAGGGCGGCGCCCTTGTTGCCGCGTTCTTCCTTCTCGACCTGGACCATGATTTCCTGGCCTTCGCGCAGGGCTTCCTTGATCGTGCAGTTGCGCACGTCGACGCCATCGCGGAAATAAGAGCGGGCAACTTCTTTGAAGGGGAGGAAACCGTGGCGGTCTTCGCCGTAGCTGACGAAGCAAGCTTCGAGGGAGGGTTCGATGCGGGTGATGACACCCTTGTAGATATTGGACTTGCGCTGTTCGCGTCCGGCCGTTTCGATATCGATGTCGATCAGTTTCTGGCCGTCGACGATCGCTACGCGCAGCTCCTCTTGCTGCGTAGCGTTAAACAACATGCGTTTCATTTTTATTGACTCCGCGACCCGTGGGCCGTTCCATGCCGCCTTGCCAGGGCGGCGAAAGTACAGGGGACGTACGCGGGAGGGGAGAGCTGGAGGGTGGTATGCCCGGGTGTGTGGGGCCGGCGAAGCAAAAGGCAACGCTGCCGCCACAGGGCGCGAATGGTGTCGATCGTCATGCCGAGGGCACGCCGCAACTGTAGCTGTACCCGGCCCGCTTCATGAGCGGCGCAAAGGGTCAGCCAGGCGGTGCGCGCAACAACCAGCCAAACCGTAGCCAGCCAGCAACCAAGACTTCGATCTAATCGGCGAAAGGAACGTCAATCAACCTGCTGTGCGTCCGCCTGTCGGCCTGCGAGGCGCGCCATACCTGGTACGGCGTGCATCAGCCCCCTGGGGGCTCGGCCAACATGCCTTGCGCTCGTTACGGTTTCTCGACGTTCTCGTTAATCAGCCTTTACTCTCAAGCCTTCGGGTGAGGCTTACATCGGGTCGGGCGAAACGACAAGCGTTATCGACACCATCAACCGGCGAGCCCGCATGAGCAGGCTTGCCGGTACTTATCCTTACAGTTCCAAACAATCCAATCCGGCACTCCTGCGCGCGACCCGATTGCAACTGCGGTGCAACCCTGATCCACGCAGAAATGTGCGTACACGTTTTTTCCATCGATTTTGCATGCCAGCGGGGCCGATGGAACGCGCCCCTGTGTAAAATATCGTTTTAATTCTTACACCTGCAGAGGTTTGACCGCCGCCTGTCGATTATATATTCAAAATGAAGGACTTAGAGAGAATTTCTGGGAAGACAGGCCAAATGAAGATGCAAAACGATGTTGTTCCCCCTTCATCACAGGCATTAGCGGCACAGTTCGTCACCATTACCGAGGAAGAAGCCGGCCAGCGTATTGACAACTATTTGTTGCGCGTGTGCAAGGGCGTTCCGAAGAGCCATATCTACCGCATCCTGCGCTCGGGCGAAGTGCGGGTCAACAAGGGGCGCATCGACCAGCTGTACCGCTTGGAGCAGGGCGACCTGGTACGGATTCCGCCGATTCGCGTTGCCGAGAAGACCAGCAGCGCGGCCGTTCCGGGCGCCGAATTCAAGATCGTGCACGAGGACAATCATCTGCTGGTGATCGACAAGCCGGCCGGCGTCGCCGTCCATGGGGGCTCGGGCGTGTCCTACGGCGTCATCGAGCAGTTGCGCGCGGCGCGGCCGGAGGCCAAGTTCCTGGAACTGGTGCACCGCCTCGACCGCGAAACCTCGGGGCTATTGCTGTTGGCCAAGAAGCGCTCGGCGCTGACCAACCTGCACGACCAGATGCGCGAAGGCCATACCGACAAGCGTTACCTGACTGCCGTCTCCGGCAACTGGGTCAACAAGCGCCAGCACGTAAAGTTGCCGCTTCATAAATATACGACGCCGGACGGCGAGCGTCGCGTCGTCGTGCAGGCCGGCGGCATGGAGTCGCACACCGTGTTCAGCCTGCTGCGCAAGTGGGAAGAGTTTGCCTTGCTGGAAGCCGAGCTGAAAACCGGACGCACCCACCAGATCCGCGTTCACCTGGCATCGTCGGGCTTCCCCATCTTGGGCGACGAGAAATACGGCGATTTTGCGCTCAACAAGCAGTTGCAGAAAGCGACCGAAACGCGCGGCGCGCTGCGCCGGATGTTTCTTCACGCTCACAAGATCACCTTCACCCACCCGGATTCCGGCGCAAAGATGACCTTGCAAGCGCCCTTGCCAGCCGAGTGCGATCGTTTCTTGGTAAGCTTGGGGCAACCGGTAGGTTGATGGTTCGTAGAGTTTGTGAAAAAAACGCCAGGGCAAGGGATACGGCCAACCGGCGCATCGTCGAAGACAGTACTCTTGTACGACGAGACGATGCAACGCTGCCATGGTGGATTTTTTCACAAACTCGTAGGGTGGGCGCTCCGTGCCCACCGTTCATCATGCATGGCGTTGTGCAGGGATGAAAACGAGTGGATAGCGGTACCAGCGCGAATGCATGCGCGATAGCGATCACCGCGTGGGCACGGGGCGCCCACCCTA
>DNCF01000197.1:3264-3491 GCA_003484545.1 Massilia sp.
CCCTACGGCACATTGCCGGTAACAAAACAGGAGCCGGCACTGGCCGGAAGAAATGCCAAGAAAGCAATTTGATCTGATCGTCTTCGACTGGGACGGCACCTTGATGGACAGCACGGCGGCCATCGTCAAGTGCATCCAGGCGGCGGCGCGCGACGTCGGCCTGCCCGTGCCGAGCGACGATGCCGCCTCGCACGTCATCGGCCTGGCCCTGCCCGAAGCCATGCAGG
>DNCF01000200.1 GCA_003484545.1 Massilia sp.
GAAATCCTGCTCGGCATTACCGGCGCCGCCTGCTCGACAGGTTCGACCGGCGCCGGCGTTTCGGGGGCGGCTTTTTTTCTCTTAAAGAAACTAAACATGGGTTGCGTGGTGGCGGCTGCTGCATGCACATGCCGGTGTTCGATACCGGCACGACGAATAGGGTCGCGGGTATTTTACCAGAGCACAGTACTGACGAATCGGCAACGAACGGACGGGGCGCGCCGGCTGTCGACAGGCGCGCGAGCGGCAGTCCGGCCGCGGCCTGGCGGATGTTCGGGGCGCCTGGCGCGACCGCAGCGCGGCACGGCAGGGCCGAGGCGGGGAGATTAGCGCTTCATTGCCGGTTGCGCGTCCACCAGTTGCCCTTCTTTTCGGGAGCCGGCGGGTGCAGGCGCCAGGCGCCGTAGGGATTGTTGAACAGCGAAGCTTCGCCGTAGTCGATCGCCGCGACGCGTTCGAGCCTGTAGACCGGCTTGCCTTCGCTGACCGAGAACGTGTGGCCGTCGGCCAGGTCCGGCGCGCGCTCGAGCAGGTAGCGGGTGAAAAAGCGCAGCATGTCGGCGGCCTGGGTCTTGTCCCTGGCGCTGGTGATCGCTTCCGGCAGGCCGAAGTTGTGCATTCCGCAGGAATAGACGTCGGCGCCGGCCACATACACCACCAGCGCGCGGTGCGCGGTGAGCTGGTCGAGCTGTTCGCACATGTCGATCCAGTAGGCCGGCGCATGAGCGATGCCGGTACTGTCGACCTTCACGCCCAGCCCGCCGCTATCGATCAAGGCTGCGCCGGCGCGCATCATCGCATCGGCCGCCGCGTGCGAACCGCCCGGTCCCACGAGGTAGGCGACCGAGGCATGGGTATCGATGTCGGCCATCGCCTCGGACCGTGCCCAATGGGGGCCGGCCTTCACGAAGTCCTCCACCAGGTTCGGGTCGGCCGGCTGCAGGGCGAGCTCGCAGGCAAAGCCGGTCGCGCTGTCGCTCAGCACGCCGCCCGCCAGGGAGTAGCCGATGGCGCTGGCGGCGATCTCGTCGGCCAGGACCCTGATGTTTTCCCATGGGCCGGGAATGCACAGGACCATTTCCGGGGGGCTGCTCATAACTTGGTCTCCTCGTTATCGTGCGTTCGCGCCGGACGCGGTTTTGCCGGCCCGGTGCCGGTCCGGCCGCTCACGGCTGAGCCGTCCGTCGAAGAGCATAGCCGGTTCGGAGCAAACGTGTTTTTGCAATCGAGCGCAGGCAAGGCAGGCGGCCGGGCCGGCTTCCCGCTCAGGCGGCGGACGCGCGTTCGGCCGATCCCCTGGGCGCATCGGCCTTCGGTTTCGGCTGCACCCAGTGCCCGCCGTTGTCGAGCCGCGTTACGAGATCGGGATAGTTCTGGACCATGTCCAGCAGGCCGGTATAGCCGCATTGCTGCGGCGAGAAGCCCGGATCGGTGCGCCGCATGTACTGGCCCATGGCGCCCAGGCCGACCCGGCCTTCCGCAGACTCGGCCGCCAGCAGCGACACCGCGGCCAGCAGGGCCCGCGGCCGCCGCTTGACGACCTTCGGCGGCTCGCTCTTCGCCTGCTCGGGCTGCACCGGTACGTATTCGAAGAACTGGTCCGAGGCATTGCGCAGCGCATCCGGCGTCTTCCCTTCGCCGATGATGCAGACCGTGGCGCCGCGCCCGCGCAGCTTGCGGCACAGGTAGGCGAAGTCCGAGTCGCTGGTGACGATGCAAAAGGTCTCGACTCGCCCATCGAACATCAGCTCGAGGGCGTCGAGCGCCAGCGCGATGTCGGCCGTATTCTTGCCGGCCACGTACTGGTATTGCAGGCAGGGCGTGAAGGCCAGTCGCACGAGCGCGTCCTGCCCTTGTTCGCCAGGGTCGTGTGGTTGCCATATCCCTGGCGCACCACGACGTGTCCGAATTGGGCGCACATCCGCAAGGCGTAGTCGAGGATGTCGGGGCTGGTATTGTCGCAGTCCACAAGAACCGCGACGCGGCCTGTGGTTCTCGGATGTTCGGGCATCGCTTGCCTTTGCTGGTGACGACAGGGACGGCCGCGGACGCGCCAGGCCGGCTCTGTCTTTTGTGCATGAGCAACATGCTAGCAGGTCCGCCCGGCCCGAAAATGCGCGCTTTGTCACGGCCCCCCGGATGCAGGGCCGCTGATACGACTCAGCCGGCCTTGGCCGCCTCGGCCGCCTTGCGCATGCTTTCGAGGGTCGCGTTCGGCGTGATCAGGTTGCCGTCGTAGCGCAGTTCGATCACGGCCGGCAACTGCTTGCCGTTGGCGTGCTCGAGGGCGCGGGCCAGGGCCGGGGCAAAGTCGGCGGTGCGCTCGACGATCTCGCCGTGGCCGCCGTAGGCGCGCGCCAGCGCCGCGAAGTCCGGATTGTGCAGGGTGGTGCCGGAGACGCGGCCCGGGTAGGTCTTCTCCTGGTGCATGCGGATGGTGCCAAACATGCTGTTGTTGAAGACGATGATGATGACGCCGGCGCCGTACTGCACCGCGGTGGCCAGCTCCTGGCCGGTCATCATGAATTCGCCGTCGCCGGCGAAGGTGACCACGGTGCGCTCCGGCGCGACGATCTTCGCCGCCACGCCCGACGGCACGCCGTAGCCCATCGCGCCGTTCGTCGGCGCCAGCTGGGTGCGCATGCCGCCGTAGCGCCAGAAGCGGTGCGCCCAGGAGGCGTAGTTGCCGGCGCCGTTGGTGACGATGGTGTCGCCAGGGAGTGCGGCCTGCAGGTCCTGCACCACCTGCCACAGGTCGAGCG
>DNCF01000199.1 GCA_003484545.1 Massilia sp.
TCGCGTCGAGCGAAGCCAGCGGGTCGTTCGGCAGGTAGAGCGAACGGCCGCCGGTCGGCTGGGCGCTGGTCGCCACCTTCACGCGGCCGGCCCCGGCGCGCGCGATGGTGCGCGTGGCCGCCGCCGCGTCCAGCAGCGCGCTTTCGGAAATCTCGTCGGAATAAGCGAAGGCCGTCTTCTCGCCGGAAATGGCACGCACGCCCACGCCCTGGTCGATCGAGAAGCTGCCGGTCTTGACGATGCCCTCTTCCAGGCTCCAGCCTTCGCTCTTGGTGAACTGGAAATACAGGTCGGCGTAGTCGACCTTGTGCGTGAACATCGTTCCCAGCGTGCGCAGCAGCTTGCCTTCGTCCAGGCCGAAAGGCGTCAGCAGCACGTCGCGCGCGACGGCCAGGGAGGAAAGGTTCGGTTCGAATGGAGTCATTTTGCGTCTGTTTCTCGTATGGATTGGGGCATTGTGCCATATCCGCCCGGATCGCATCGGCACGCGCATTGGCACCGTCAACGCCGGTGCACGGCCCACGGCGGGAAGGTACACCGGCAGTGGCATGTGCTGCCGGGAAAGCCTGTTATAGCTTGCGGTGGCGCAACGCCGGCAGGCTCTCGCGCACCCCGGCCAGGAACGCCGGGTCGAGTTCGCCCGTGACCACGCCCTCGCCTTCGCGCAGCACCGCCTTCACTTCGCCCCAGGGGTCGACCAGCATGCTGTGGCCGAAGGTGCGGCGCCCGTTCTCGTGGGTGCCGCCTTGCGCCGAGGCCAGCACGTAGCACTGGTTCTCGATGGCGCGGGCGCGCAGCAGCACTTCCCAGTGCGCGCTGCCGGTGGTGTGGGTGAAGGCGGCCGGCACCACGATCAGCGCGCATTCGCCCATCGCCCGGTACAGCTCGGGGAAACGCAGGTCGTAGCAGACCGACAGCCCGACCCGCCCGAACGGCGCCTCGAAGCTGCCCACCGCCTGGCCCGGCACGATGGTGCGCGCCTCGTCGTAGGATTCGCTGCCCTTGGTAAAACCGAACAGGTGGATCTTGTCGTAGCGGCTCACGTTCTCGCCTTGCGGGTCGTACACCAGCGTGGTGTTCAGGACCTTGCCGGCATCCGGCGACACCAGCGGCAGCGTGCCGCCGACCAGCCAGATGCCGTGCTCGCGCGCCAACGCGGCCATGGCGTCCTGGATGGGGCCGCTGCCGGGCTGCTCGGCGTGCGACACTTTATCCGCATCGCTCATGCCCATGATCGGCCAGTACTCGGGCAGGGTCACGAGGGTGGCGCCGGCGGCGGCGGCTTCGCCCACCAGGCGGCGGGCGGTGGCAATGTTGTGCGCCACGTCGGGCGTGGACACCATCTGGACTGCGGCTACGCTGGTCATGTCACTCCTTTTTCGCTTTGGCTGCCGGCGGCGTGTCCGGCGGGTTGTCGAGTTTGGTGATGGTCGGCGACTTCCAGGGGCCCGTGATCTGCATCTGGTAGGTCAGCGCCTTCATCACCGGCGCGCGCAGGAACAGCTGCGCGAGATAGGAGCCGATGCCGATCACCGGATTGACCGCCAGGCCATACACCAGCGGCCCGGTGCCGAGGTTGAATTCCGGGATCACCACCACGTGCAGGTTGGTCGATTCGTTGGCGATGTCGGCGGTGCCGTCCATCAGCACCGTCGCCGCCACCCCGTGCATCTTGAGGTTGTCGGTCTTGACCACGCCGCGCGAGATCATCGCATTGGCCGTGATGCCGTCGAACGCCAGGCCCTCGGAGAACACGTCGTGGAAGTCGAGCTTCAGGAGGCGCGGCAGGGCCTGCAGGCTCAGCACGCCGAGCAGCTTGGCCGCGCCCGGGTCCTGCTTCAGGAACTGGCCGCCGCCCACGTTCAATTCGATCTGGCCCGACAGCGAAGGAATGTCGAGCGCGTACGGCAGGCCGCTCCAGGACAGGTCGCCCGACAGCTTGCCCTTGCCGCGGCGCAGGGTTTCGGGGAAGCCGAGGCGGTCGAGCAGGCGCCCGGCATCGAGGATGTCGAGGTTGAAGTTCATGCTGGTGTTGCTCTTGCCGTCCTTGGTCAGCCAGCGCCCGGTGGCGCGCAGCTGGCCGTCGGGATTCGACAGGCTCAGGCGGTCGATGCGCCATTCCTTGCCGGCCAGGGCCTGCACATTGCTCGCCTGCAGGTCGAGGCGGCCGAACTGCTTGTTGAACAGCTCGAAGCGCTCGGCCACGATGTCGAGCGCCGGGATGCTGGCCGCGCCGCGGTTCGATTCCAGCAGGTCCTTGACCTCGGCCGCCGACGATTCCGGGATGACGAGCGAGGCCAGGCGCGCCGTGACCTTGCCCACGCCCTGCCCCGGCTGCTCGCTCCAGCCGACGTGGCCGGAAGCCTGGCGCGACTGCAGGTTGGCCTGCCAGCTGCTGCCGCGGTGGGTGGCGCCGACCACGACGTCGACCATGCGCCGGTCGGCGACGAACAACTCGGCGGCGCGCGCGGCGATCGTGGTGGGCACCACGTACTGCGAAAAATCCGGTCCGGCAGCGCCTGCCGCCCCACGGCCGGCCCTGCCGCCCGCCCCTTCATCATCCTCG
>DNCF01000198.1 GCA_003484545.1 Massilia sp.
TACACCTGGACGCCGTACTGGGTGAGCGGGGTGCTGGTGCCGGGCAAGGACGTCGTCTGGCTGCAGGTGCCGTTCTCGGCCAATCCCCAGAATGCCAACACCAGACTCGGCGACGGCAGCGACTACGGTTTCTCCGTCAACACCACGCGCATCGTCGTGAACCGCGCCTGGGCCGAAAAGAACCCGGCGGCGGTCAAGCTGTTCGAGGTCATGCGCTTGCCGATCGCCGACATCAATGCGCAGAACGAGCGCATGCGCGAAGGCGAGAGCACGCAGGCCGATATCGCGCGCCATACGGAAGGCTGGATCAAGTTCCACCAGCAGCTGTTCGATGGCTGGATCGCGCAGGCGCGGGCGGCGGCGTCACCCTGAAGGAAGGTGCTGGATGGATTTCCGTCTCAACTGGGAGTGAATTCCGTGGAAGTCTCCTCTTACGGCAGGAAAGCCCGCTGCGGCGGGCTTTTTTTTACGCGCTGTCACCGTTACCTGTTGGGTTAACTGAACTGTCGGATCACGGCGCGGTCTGAGCATGTATCCGGACCGGCGACGAGGGCGACGATGCAGGGGATAAAGTTCAAGCGATGGATCGATGGCGTGCGCCTGCTGAGCGAAGGCCAGCGACGGCAATTACTGGAGCGCCTGCGCCCCGCGCTCGGCCTCGACCGGCTGCGGGCCACGATCGAGGCAACACCGATCCGCCTTGCCTGTCCCGGCTGTAAAGGCGAGCGGCATCACAGGCATGGACGCGACCGCGGCCTGCAACGCTACCGCTGCCGCAATTGCGGCAAGACCTTCAGCGCCCTGACCGGCACGCCGCTGGCCCGGCTGCGCCACCGGGGGCTCTGGCTCGATTACCTGGAGCGCATGCTCGACGCGCAATCGGTGCGCGCCACCGCCGCGACGCTCGGTGTACACCGCAACACCAGTTTTCGCTGGCGCCACCGCTTCCTTGCCTGGGCCAGGCATGACCGGCCCGGCCTGCTGTCCGGCATCGCCGAGGCCGACGAAATGTTCCTGCTCGAATCGCAGAAAGGGTCGCGGACGCTGGATCGTCCGGCCCGGAAGCGCGGCGGAGTGGCCCGCCACAGGGGAATCAATCGCGAGCACGACTGCATCCTGGTGGCGCGCGACCGTTCGGGAGCCACGGTCGACTTCGTGACCGGGCGCGGCGCCGTCACCGCCGCGCAATTGCGCAACTACCTGCTGCCCGTGCTCGAGCGGGACGTGCTGCTGGTCAGCGACGGCCATCCCGCCTATCGTACCTTCGCACGCGAAGCCGGTATTTCGCACGCCTTCGTCAACCTGCGCGCCGGCGAGCGGGTACGCGGCGCGGTGCACGTGCAGAACGTGAACGGCTACCACCGGCGCTTCCGGCAGTGGCTGGCGCGCTTCCACGGCGTCGCCTCGCGCTACCTGCCGCACTACCTCGGCTGGCGCTGGGCGCTCGATGGCCGGCGCATCGATTCGCCGGAACGCTTCCTGCGGGCGGCGCTGGGCATCTTCAACAGGTAACGGTGACAGCGCCTTTTTTTACCCGCAGCGTGCGCCCATCCGCCTGGCAGCGCGCCGTCCCGGCTGGTGCCGCATTTGGGGGAATGCTGCCTAGACAGCTAATGAAATTTCCTGCTGGCAATGGTATAGTTTTTACGAACACGCGCTGCCGACTCCCGGGCGGCGATCCATCTTTTTTCCGAAAGCACACATGGCAGTTCCCCAGCATACCCTCGACCTTTCCGACTTCACGCTCAACGATATTCACGTGGGTACCCGCCTGTACACCGCGCTCGTGGTCCACGCCCACGCGACGCAGGGCGCGCCGGTGTCTTATTCGGACATTCTCCAGCAGGCGCGGGAACTCGATGTCGAGGACGCCGAACTCCAGCGCGCGGTGCCGATCGGGATTGGGATGAAACTGCTCTTCGTCCAGCACTTTTGCGACCTGCACGGCTATCCGAACCTCGCCTGCCTGGCGGTCAGCAAAGGCCGTGGACGCCCGAGCGAGGGCTACAAGGGTGACTGGGAAGCGGACAAGCGGGCGGTTGCTGGGTTCGACTGGTCGTCGGCCCAGCCCAGCCTGGACGCCTACGTGGTCGACGCCAGGCGCGCCGTGACGCCGAAGAAGCGGCGCACCGCGGACGAGGCATTGAAGCTTCGCTACGAACACTACACGGACAACCGCCAGGTCTACGGCACCCTGAGCGAGGAAGAAAAGCAGGAGATCCTCACGCTGCTGATGGCCGGCGTGGACGCGGACCCGGCCCTCCAGCGCGTCGTGGCCGCGCGCGCCATGCTGGCGGAGGCCTGATGGACATGAGCATGCGTAACGCGGACGCGAGCCTGGACGTCCTGAAGCGCCACTGGGACGAGTTCAAGCGCAAGCCGCTCGATGCGGTCGTCGCGGAGGAATGGCGCCTGTTCCTCGACTGGAAAAACAGCGTACGGATCGACGAGCTGCCGCTCGAGCGCTACACCGGCCTGCTCGACGAGGGAAGCGCGCCGTACTTCACCTACCTGATCGAGCGCCAGACGACGCACTGCGGCCGCTTCCGGGCGGCGAGCAGCAACGGCTACGGCGTGTTCCGCTCGCGGGCGAAAGGCGGCAACGGCGGCGAAGCGGCGCTCTACCGGACTGCCGGCCAGCGCAATGCGGAGGGCGGTGCGGAGCCGATTTCGCAAGCCAGGGCGCAAGCCTATTTCGAAACCCATGTGCGTCCGGTGCTGGGCGCCCTGGCGCGCTTCGAGGACCGCGAGGACCTGCGTCCGCTGGAGATCAACTTCGCGCGCAAGGTCGCCTACATGTACAACCCGGGTCGGCTGCTTGCCCTGTACAAGAACGAGGTGATCCGCAGGATCGGCGGCCTGCTGAGGATCGGCGAAGACGAGCTCGAAGGCTACAAGGCCACCGAAGCGATCAAGCGCCACCTGACGGCGGCCTGGAATATCGGCGCGGAGGACACCTGCACCTGGAACCCTGCAGCCGTGGCGGCGTGGGCGCGCACCGAGGAAGACATCCGGCTGAGCCGCGAGTTCGAGGTGAGCCAGAAGCTGTCCAGCTTCCTGTACCAGCGTTTTGGCACCGCCATGGAGTTCGAGCACAAGAACACGATCTTCTATGGACCGCCCGGGACCGGCAAGACCCACAGGGTCACCGAGGCCATCGCCCAGCGCGCCATGCTCGAAGGCCGCAGCCTCGCCGAGATGCGCGAGATCGTCCAGTTCCACCCGAGTTACTCCTACGAGGACTTCATCGAAGGGCTCAAGCCTGTCAACAGCGGAAACGGCATCGCGCTCGTCGTCAAGCCGGGCGTGTTCAAGCGCTTCTGCGAACGCGCGATGAAGTCCCTGCGCGAGGACCGCCTGGCGGGCAAGGCCCAGGCGCGGGCCTACTATTTCGTGGTGGACGAGATCAACCGCGCGGAGCTCTCGCGCGTGCTCGGCGAGGTGCTGGTCTGCCTCGAGGACTCGAAACGCATCGATATCGACGGCGAGGGCAGGGAAACCGGATTGCGCGTGAAGACCCAGTACGGCTACCTGGCCGAGGACGGCGATGGCGAGGGATTCGGCGTGCCCGCCAACGTGTACTTCATCGGCACCATGAACGACATCGACCGCAGCATCGACAGCTTCGACATGGCTCTGCGCCGGCGCTTCGCCTGGGTGCCGACGGCTTGCGACTACGATGTCGTGCGCGAGCTGTTCGGCGCGAGCGAGCACGCCGATCGCTACGAGAGCATCTGCCGGGAGCTCAACGCCTTCATCCGCGACGGCCTGCAACTGGGGGCCGCGTACGAGATCGGCCATGCCTACTTCATGAAGCCGGCGCAGCGGGGGCTGAGCGTGGCGTCGGTGCGCGACCTGTTCGAGACCAGCATCGAACCGCTGCTGGCGGAGTACCTGCGCGCCGAATACAGCGCCCGGGAGGTCAAGGACAAGCTGAAGGAAGCGCGCGACATCTTCTCGCTGCCGCGCGCCGCCGCCAGGACCGCGGCCGGGGCATGATCCGTGTGGACGACAACTGCCCCCGGCGTCCGCTGTCGGAGCTGGACGGCGGCGCCGCGGCGGCGCGGATGGCGAAAGCCGCGGGCGGCGCACTGACGGTCACGCTCGGGGCCTATCGC
>DNCF01000196.1 GCA_003484545.1 Massilia sp.
GAGCACCAGCCCCAGGTTGGCGCTGTTGGCCGCATGGCGCGGGCGCAGCGCCAGGGCGCGCGCGTGCGATGCCGCCGCCGGCTCCCAGGCCCCCTCCTGCTGGTACAGCAGGCCAAGGTTGTAGTGGGCGTCGGCGTAGGCAGGCTCGAGGGCCAGCGCGCGCCGGTAAGCCGCTTCGGCCTCGGCGGCGCGTCCCGCCTGCTGCAGCAGGATGCCGAGGTTGTTCCAGCTGGCCGCATGGCGCGGCTCGCGCGCCAGCGCAAGCCGCCAGTAACGCTCGGCTTCGTCCGTCCGCCCGAGCGCGCGCATGCAGGCGGCGGCCAGGTTCAGGGCGTCGACGTTGGCGCCATCGCCCTCGACCAGCGGAGCCACGTGCGCCAGGGCCTCGGGATAGCGCTGGATGTTGAAAAGGCCGATGGCGGCGGCGATGCGTTGGCTTGGCGTCATGAAAAGCGAGCAGGTCGGTACAAGGATGCATTCTCCCATAGCACAAGGGACGAATGCACCCATGCGCTGTCCGGCATCAGCGCCTGCAGCTGCCGCCGTTCAGCCTGCGGGAGCAGAGTAAGGTGGACGGTACACGCCGTTGAGGAAGAAGCACCGCTCGCCCGGCATGTACAGCGTGCCGCGGTCGAGCCAATGCTCGTTACCGTAATCCTTCACGGGGGCGTACACCTTGACGAGCTGCCCCTTCGCTTCCAGCACGGGACCGCAGTTCGTGGCGCTTCCCGTCTTGAGCGCCTTGCGCCATGGCGCCATCTTCTTTTCGAACGCCGCCAGACGATCCGCCTGCGCCTTGGCCCTGGCCTGCTCGGCGGCGGCCGCTTGCGCATTCTGCGCTGCGACATATTTCGCCACTTTGTCGCGCGCGCCTGCGGCCAGATTGTCGAAGTCGACAAGGGCGAACGCCGTTCCGGCATCCGTGTCCGGCGTGCGGCGGCCAAGCGCATCGAACGCGGCGACGTTATCCGCGTTGACCGCCACGTTGCGGTATGGGGCCCAGTCGGTGCGGTATTTCTCCTGCCAATAGGCGCGGGCCTGCGTCTTCAAGTCGGCAAACCGCTCGGCGGAAGTGTGCTGTGCAGCGAGCCCGACTGCGTCCGCCGCGACCAGCTTCGGCACGACGACACGCCATGCGTCGTCGGTCGCGACGACCCCGAATGCCATCAGCCAGCGCTGCAGAGCATCCTTGTTCGGTTCCGCCCGCTCCGCTTCTGCCTGCATGAGCGCGAAGTACTGCTGCCGGTACAAGTCCAGCAGCGGCGCCTGCGATGCGGCGCGCACGACCGCAGCGCCGTCGACCCAGCTTGCGGCGTTGGCACTCTTCGCAGCCTTGTCGAGAAACGCGGAATTGACCGCGACGTAGCCCTTCTTGCGGTTCATGCGCGAGTAGTAGTGCCAGTTGTTCATATAGTTGAACTGGGCGCTCTTGTAGGGAATCTCGCAGGACTCCGTGCCGGTGCAGCCGTTGAAGTAGTAGCCGGTCAGTATCTGCACCGAGACGACGCCATTCTTCTCCACCCAGCCGCGCATCCCCGGAGCGCCGCCGACGCATGCGAAGACGCGTTCCAGCCCGTCGTCTTCCAGCAGTGCGGCGCGCTTCTCCGGCGCGCGGGATACCTCGCTCACCCAGCCGTCGCCCTGCTTCCTCAAGTAGATCGACAGGCACTGCCCATCGTTAAGGGCGGCCACAGTGGACGGGTAATGCACGACGTCGCCGCCGTAGGCCAGCTTGAAGGTGGCGTCGGGCGTACCACTCCTGGCATCTGCGGCTACGCAAAGGGCAAACCCTGCCGCGGCCAGCGCCACGGGTATCGGGAAACGGACAGACATGATGAACCTAGTTGTAAAATGATAATACTAGATTCTACACGGAAACCTTTTACGTTCGAAGCCTTGTTGCTCCGCTTCGCTGTACGGCAAGGCTGACGCACGCGGCTTTGCTTTCCGGCGCGCCTCCGCCGAATTGTCTGGAAAATGTCTCCAACTGTCGGCAGGATGTAGTATTTATGCCCGCATGCGATTGCTTCTATACAATATCGGGAGAGGAGAAAAGCATGTACCGAGTTTTGCTGGTGGAAGACGACGCCCGGTTGGCCGAGCTCGTCACCGAATACCTGTCCGCTTATGAATTCGCCGTCGAGCTGGTCACGCGCGGCGACCAGGCGCTGCCGCGCTTCCAGGCGAGCCAGCCCGACATCGTCGTGCTCGACCTGATGCTGCCGGGCCTGGACGGCATGGTGGTCTGCCGCAAGATCCGCGACATCTCCGAGGTGCCGATCCTGATCCTGACCGCGCGCGAGGATTCCTACGACGAGGTGTCCGGGCTCGAGCAGGGCGCGGACGACTTCGTCAACAAGCCGGTGCAGCCGCGCGTGCTGCTGGCGCGCCTGCGCGCCCTGCTGCGCCGCACCCAGGCCAAGGCCGCGCCCGAGACCGGCGAGCTGGTGTTCGGCGCCCTGCGCATCGTCGGCGCCGACCGCACCGTGTTCTGGCGCGACAAGCTCTGCGTGCTGAGCAATACCGAATACAAGCTGTTGCTGGTGCTGGCCGAGGCGGCCGGCCGCGTGCTCTCGCGCGACGAGCTGCTGAAGAAAATGCGCGGCATCGAGTTCGACGGACTGGATCGCAGCATCGACAACTGCATTTCCAAGCTGCGCCGCAAGTTCGACGACGCGCGTTCGGAGAAGATCAAGACGGTGTGGGGCGAGGGGTATTTGTTCTCGCCGTCGGCGTGGAATTGACGACTGCGTCGCGGGCGATGCCGATCGCCCGCCGGCTGATCTCGCGCTGACGATCGCCGAGGCGGATCGCCGGCCGCGGGTAGCGCCGCCCCCCCTACTCGAACAAGGGAACGATCGCCAGCGGGATGTTGGCGCTGATCACCTGCGTCCGCTCGGCGCCGTCGAAGCGGTAGACCACCGTCGGGAAGGCCTCGTCCAGGTCGCCCTGGAAGGCGGCGCCGGTCGCCAGCGCCAGCGGCTGGTCGGCACCGTCGGGGCGGTGCAGGCGCACGGCGATAGCAGCACTGCCGGGGTTGCCGGGGCTGCCGGGGCTGCGTTTGGCGAACACGAAGCGCACGCCGCCGCACTGGCGCGCGCTTCG
>DNCF01000317.1 GCA_003484545.1 Massilia sp.
CCCGCTGATGCGGGCGTTTTTTTTGCGCGTGCGGGGAGTGGCGCTTTCCTTAGGGTGGGCGGGTTCCCCGCCCACGCGCCGATTGTTATCGGCTCCGACAGCGGGCGCGATGATCTTGCCTCTACCTGTCACCGCGTGGGCAGCGCAACCAGCGCGTCGACTCACGTATCGCGGGTAGAGCTGCCCACCCTACGGGGATCAACGCCGGCGCCATTCCATCCAGCGTTCCTTGCCGGCGAAAACGGGCAGCGAATCCTCGGCCGGCTTGTCCTCGACGCACTCGAAATGCGGCAGCAACAGCCCATCCAATGCCGCGCGGGCGATGCCGAAAGGCGGCCCCTTCGGCGACTCCCCGAAAAAGAAGAATCCGGCCAGCAGGCCGCCGCTTGGCAGCAGCTCGGCCCAGCGCGCGGCCACGCGCGGCCACAGGGCCGGCGGCATCGCGCACAGGAAGGCCTGCTCGTAGATCAGCTCCAGGCGGCGCGGCGGTGCATAAGTAAAAAAGTCGGCCTCGACCACCCTGCCCGCCCACGGCCCCACCGCCTGCTTCGCCGTCTCGACCGCGGCCGGCGAAAAATCGATCGCCACCGCATCCCAGCCCGCCTCGCACAGGAAAGCCAGTTCGTAGCCGCTGCCGCAGCCGGGGATCAGGGTCGCCAGCGGCGCGCTCGCGCGGGCCACGAAGTCGCGCAGCCCTTGCGGCACGCCGCCGCGGTCCCAGGGCGTGAACCCCTGTTCGAAGCGCTCGTCCCAAAAACCCGGGGTGCGCGGGTCGCGGCTGGCGAATTCCGGCATGTCTACGCGCCGCCGAAGTGGTTCAGCGCGGCCGCCAGCAGCAGGCCCGAGGTCACGCCGCCGGCCAGCCAGGCGAGGAAGCCCAGCATGCGGTTGGTGCGCCGCACTTCATGCAGCATGCGGTTCATCAGCTCGTGATTGGTCGCCGCATGCGGCTGGGCGTGGCGCTCCAGGGTCTGGTGCATCAGGCGCGGCAGCTGCGGGAAGATGTGGGCGTAGCGCGGCGCCTCGGCCTTCAGGCGCTCGACGAAACCACGCCAGCCGACCTGTTCGGTCATCCAGCGCTCCAGGTGGGGCTTGGCGGTCTTCCACAGGTCGAGATCGGGATCGAGCTGGCGTCCCAGTCCTTCGATGTTGAGGAGCGTCTTTTGCAGCAGCACGAGCTGGGGCTGGACCTCGACGTTGAAGCGGCGCGAGGTCTGGAACAGGCGCAGCAGGATCTGGCCGAACGAGATGTCCTTCAATGGACGGTCGAAGATCGGCTCGCAGCAGGCGCGCACCGCCGCTTCCAGCTCGTCGACGCGGGTATTGCGCGGCGCCCAGCCCGATTCGATGTGGGCCTCGGCCACGCGCTTGTAGTCGCGGCGGAAGAAGGCAAGGAAGTTCTGCGACAGGTAATCCTTGTCAAAGTCGTTCAGGGTGCCGACGATGCCGAAGTCCAGCGCGATGTAGCGCCCGAAGGTTTCGGGTTCGACCGAGACCAGGATGTTCCCTGGGTGCATATCGGCGTGGAAGAAGCCGTCACGGAATACTTGGGTGAAAAAAATTTCCACGCCATCGCTGGAGAGCTTTTTCAGGTCCACGCCCTCGGCCGCCAGGCGGTCGATCTGCGACACCGGGATGCCGTGCATGCGCTCCATGACGATCACGTTGCTCGAGCAAAAGTCCCAGAACATTTCCGGCACCAGCAGCAAATCCGAGTCGGCGAAATTCCGGCGCAATTGACTGGCGTTCGCCGCCTCGCGCATCAGGTCGAGCTCGTCGTGCAGGTATTTGTCGAACTCGGCGACCACCTCGCGCGGCTTGAGCAGGCGGCTCTCGGCCCACAGCTTTTCGATCAGACCGGTCGCCATGTACATCAGGGCGATGTCCTCGTCGATGGTCTTCTTCATGCCCGGACGCAGCACCTTGACGGCGACGTCGCGGCCGTTTTTCAGCGTGGCGAAGTGCACCTGCGCGATCGAGGCCGAGGCCACCGGTACCGGATCGAAGCTGGCGAACAGCTGGTCCGGCGGCGCGCCCAGCGAGCGCGTGATCTGGGCGATCGCCAGGTCCGAGCCGAAAGGCGGCACGCGGTCCTGCAGCAGGGAGAGTTCGTTGGCGATATCCGGCGGCATCAGGTCGCGCCGGGTCGACAGCACCTGGCCGAACTTGATGAAGATCGGGCCCAGTTCCTCGAGCGCCAGGCGCAGGCGGATTGCGCGCGGCGTCGTGATCCTGCGCCAGAAGAAGATGCCGTTGATCAGTCTTGCGGTGCGCGGCACCTGGAGACCGGACATTGCAATTTCATCGAGGCCATACTTGATGACGACCGTGAAGATTTTAAGCAGGCGCAGGAATTTCAATATCATCAGCGATCCAGGCTAGTGTCCCCGCTGGGGCGGGTTGTCGGAATGACGGCGCCGCTCTGCGCCGTGTGCAGCGTCACGTCGTGGGTGGGACGAAGTATCACGTCGTGGGATGGCGCAGGGGCCGTGGCCGCGGCCTTTGCCAGCATCTGCTCCAGTCTGGCGATGCGCTTGGCGCTGCGCTCGATGTCGTCGCGCAGGCGCACCACGTCGGCGCCGAATTCCTCGACCTCGTGCGGGCGTACCAGCACCGGCTGCTCCTCGACCAGGAACTCGGCCAGGTTTTCCGCCATCCGGCGTCCGGTGGCGCGCGCATTCGCCAGCGCGCTGCGGGCGCCGCCGGCCAGGCGGGTCGCGCCGATCGGCCCGAACAGGCGCTCCAGGTCATGCTCAGGTTCCCAGCGCAGACCCTTGCTCAGCTGCGAGACCGTGTTCGCGAACTCGGCGTCGCCCTCGATCCGCACATAGGAAAAGGCGCGCTCGCGATTCGCCGCGATCAGCGGCAGGTCGCTCAGCTTGACGTGGATCGTGACGTTGGCGGCGGCATCCGCTTCGCCGGCCTCGAGCAGGCCGTCGGCGGCCACGCGCAGGCGCAACTGCAGGTGCCCGGTATCGATGCAGGCCAGCTTGCCGGCATGGCGGCGCAGCGATGCGCGCGCCCAGTCCTCCTGGGCCAGCAAGTGGTTGATCGCCGCCACCGCGGACGCGTTCAGCGTGCGTTGCGGCGAGAGAAAAGTTGGACTCGGAAACATGAATAATGGTCGCTAAAAAACAAAGCCGCCCGGGATAGCGCGGGCGGCTTCGATCTTACCAGTTTGCCGGGCACAAACCCCGGCGCACGGGAAAGTTTGCAAAGAATTATTTCTTACGCGATCTGCTGAATGCCAGCAAGTACCCAGCCACCATTGCCCGACAGGGGTTTCGACATGTTCCAGACCTCGGCCAGCGGCTCGGCCGGCGCATTCGGCGCGGTGCGGATCATGCCGTTGAACTGGACGCTGGCCAGGTAGTCGGTGGCGGTGGTCTCGATGCCCAGCAGCTGGGCGTCGATCGACACCACGTCGGTGTAGTCGGCATTGCCGCCGCGCTCCAGGATCTGGGTCTTCAGCTCGGCGAACACTTCCGGCGTGGTGAATTCGCGCAAGTCGTTGACGTCGCCCTTGTCCCAGGCCGCCTGCAGGCGGATGAAGGACGACTTGGCGTGGCGCAGGAAGGACTCGGTGTCGAAATCGGCCGGTACGCCCCAAGGGGTGTGCGCTGCGGCCGCGCCCACCGGCGCCGCCTTGTCCAGCGACAGGCCCCCTACCGGCTGCTGGGCCTGGAAGGCTTGCGGCTGCGGCTGGCCGAGACCGGAACCGATATGCGGCGTGGCGCCGGCCGGCACCGGCTGCTGGTTGAAGCCGCCCTGGAAGGACAGGTTGGCCGGGGTGTCCTTGCGGCGGAACATGCGCACGATGAACATGACGGCCAGCGCCAGCAGCGCGAACATCAGGATCGACGACAGGATCGAGGCCATGGCGCCGCCGATGCCCAGGTGCGAGAACAGGGCGCCCAGGCCCAGGCCGAGCAGCGCGCCGCCCAGGATGCCCTTCCACGGGCTCGAACGCTTCGCGGCTTGCGAAGCGGCCGCGCCAGCAGTGGCTCCTGCCGC
>DNCF01000318.1 GCA_003484545.1 Massilia sp.
GCGCAGCAGGCCGCGGCTGATGATCCAGGCGCCGAGCGCGCCGATCGCCACCGCGATCGCGCACAGCAGCGCCATCCACGCCAGGAAGCTGCCCGACAGCGCACGCGCACCTTCGGCCGCGGTCTTGCTCAGGGCTTCCTCGAGGTCGATCAGGCGGTTCACGCTGGCGAGCCAGGCCACGAAGGCCGGGCTGGCTTCCCGCGCCAGCAGGGAGCGTGCGCCCTCGAGGTCCCCGCCCAGGCGCAGTGCGCTCACCTGCGCGATCAGGGGCTGGGTCTTGCCTTCCTCTTCCTTGATCGCGGCCAGGGCGGCGCGTTCCTCGGGCAGGATGTCGCCGCGCGCGGCGAACAGCGCGTCGAGCGCCACCGCGGCCCGCTCGTAATCGGCGGCCAGGACGCGGATGCGCTCCAGGGCCGGCTGGGCGCCGGCGTTGTCGGAGGCCAGCACCACGTCGCGCAGGGCGATGGCACGGTCATGCACGCTGCCGCGGAAATTGATCGCGTGGCGCTGCTTGACGTTGTTGACGTCGTTGATGTGGTTGAGGGCGGCGTCGATCTGGCCGACGCGGCTGGCCGCGAGCGCGGTCAGCACCATCATCAGCGCCAGCACGGCGCCGAAACCGAGCGCAAGGCGTGCGCCGATGGTCAATCTGGAAGAGGACATGTTCTGTTTTGTCGATTCACGCGGAGAAAGCGCTCCGCCCGCTCATGCGACAATTGTTTGCCACATGGAAACAAATGTGAATATAACAGAAACTGCCGAATTTGATTGTCAGCTCAATTGAATTTGGCGATCCGATAGCGAAAAACAACGAAATTGATCAGTTTTCCGCTATCGGCTGCGTTTAACGCGTGGCCGGTGCCGTCAGGGCGGCGGCCGTGACGAAGGCCGGGCGAATGTCGTTCGGCACCGCCTTCATCTTGTCGAGCGCCTTCTGCACGTCGGGGCGGATGACGACGTAGCGCGCCATCATCGACTTGGCGCGGGTATAGTCGCCGGTCGCCTCGATGGTCAGGAACTCGCGGTCGAGGTCGATCACGGCCTGCTTGATCTTCTTGAAGTCGACCGAGAAGGTGCCGTCGCCGTGCGAGACGAAGGCGCCCTTATCCAGCAGGTAGTTGACCTGGATCGCCATGCCGCGCGCGTGCGAATCGGTCAGGCCGAAGTGCAGCGTGCGGAAGCACGACGCCAGGAAGGTGTTGTACAGCTTGCGCTCGGCAAGCTCGCCCTGCCCCAGCGTGTCCTTCAGCTGGCCCTTCTCCATCATGTAGGCCAGCGCCCACAGGCCGGTGACGTCGGCCTTCGCTTCCTCGATGGTCGAGTAGGTTTCCTTCAGGTCCTGGCGCGGCGTCGATTCCTTGCCGTTCCGGCGCGTCACGTGCGGGCCCAGGCCGTGGGTGATCTCGTGCGCCAGGATGTGGGTGAAGAAGGAATCGAAGTCGAGGTCCTTCTGGTCCTCGGGACGCAGCACCAGCTTCGTGATCGGCTTCAGCGTCGATTCGAACTTCGCTTCCTGGATATTCTTGAGCATCACGCGCTTCGAGCCGCGCTCGCGGATGATGCGCTCGTCGTTCGGCAGGTTGTAGGCGGCGGTCTGCACGCCCATGTTGCCGTCGCCGGCGCCGTAGACTTGGTTCACCACCACCATCGGCGCCATCGCCCCGACCTTCGGATTCTTGTACTGCTTGTCGAGCGGCAGGTTGTCTTCCAGCTCCTGCATGTGCTTGCCGAAGAAGTTCAGCTTCTGCGTTTCCTTCGGATCGCGCACGCTGACGTAGGCCTCGAACGCGGCCTTGTAGCCGAACAGCTCGTCGTTATAGGTCTCGTAGGGTCCGATGGTGATGTCAACCGGGCTGTCCAGGTCCATCCAGGCGAAGTCCGAGGCCAGGTAGTCGTTCGACAGGAAGGCGTCGGCGCGCAGGTTGAGGAATTTCTTCAGCGAGGCGTTGTCGGTGTGGCTGGCCGCCTCGCGCAGCAGCTTCGCCAGCTGCTGCAGCTCCGGCTTGTACTCGTCCGAGTATTTCACGGTGCGGAACTTGCCGTCCGGGCTGCTCCGGATCACGGTGAAATACCACTGGGCCGCTTCGCGCTCTTTCGCCGGCAGCGAACTCATCCAGGCTTCCAGCGTCTCCTTGCGCGCGCCGGCCGGGTAGAAATTGGCGGCATCGGGCTTGCGCGCCGGGATGTTGATGCCGGCATACTCGGCAGGCATGAAGGAGCGGTTGCCGTCGATGATGGACCAGGGGCCCTTGTTCAGCCAGAAGTAATCCTGGCGCGCCTTGCCCAGCGGCGAATTATCCTTCTGCAGGGCGGCCCACAGGGCTTCGTTATGGACCCAGCGCTGGCGCAATTGCAGCGTGTCGACGATCTTCGCCGCTTCGATCAGTTTGACGATCGCGGCGCGGTCGCCGCTGGACAGCCTGGAGGTATCGGCGCGCAGCTCGACGGGCGCGAAACGCTTCGCCATGGCGTTCAGTTCGGCAACACTGGCCGGGCCGGGCTTGACGCTGGGCGCGTCGGCGGCGATCACGGCGCCGGCCGCCACGGCCAGCACGATGGGTGCAAGAAGATGTTTCATGTGTCCCCTGGTTGAGTGGAATGCAAGCGGGGGATTGTAATACCGTTAGGAGGGAATGGGTTTCGCCGGCGATGCCGCGAAAACCGAAAATGGGACGGAATGCGCCATGACGCAGGGTGGGCACCCCGTGCCCACGCGTTTCGTGCGTTCGATCGCACCTGTTGCGGTGAATCGTCGCTCGCGAAATCAACAAGGACCAGACACGGTATGCGCGCTTCGGCCATTTCAATTGTCGCGAGCGAGTCAGCCCCGTCAACGGTGCAAGGACGCGAACGTAACGCGTGGGCACGGCGTG
>DNCF01000315.1:0-4642 GCA_003484545.1 Massilia sp.
AACATGGCGCGCAGGCGGGCCGTGCCGGCCGGGGCCGCCCTGGCCGGCGCAGCGACCTGCCTGTCGAAGCGGACGCGGTACGCGGCCAGCACTTGCAGCTGCAGCGCCTCGATCGAGCCGACGCGCGCGAACACGCCGGTCTTGCTCATCCCCATCCGGTCAGCCACGGTGCCCAGGGTCAGGGACCCGAGGCCCCTGGCACAGGCCATGCCCAGGGCGCATTCGACGATGGCCCGGCGGGTGTGCTCGGCCTTGCCGAGCGCCCCGCTCGTGCGGCAAGGCTGCGCCGCGTACTGGTGGAGATGGCGCGACATCGGGGATTCCAGTTTCATTCGAAAGGCCTTTCAGTCAGGGCTGCGAAGGAATCCGGCACCGTGGACGGCATTGCGGGGGACCGGAGCAGCACCCAGCTTGGCGCACTCGGCTTCGAGGAACATGCCCCATTCAGACTAAGAAGGCGGAAGAAGTGCGCGGCATGCGCAAACTGTCGCGGCAGGACGAAGGGCTGGAGACATGCGCCCCGTGCGAGGATCGACGCGCGCGCGAACATGGATGCCGTACCCGGCCAGGACCGTCGGGCCGGCAAGGAAGGCGATGGCGATGGAGGCTGCGCGGCCAGGAAGGCGGCAGCTTCCTGGCCGCGGCGCCGCAGGCAGTCAGCGCTCGAAGGCCTGGGCGATCTTCTCCACCCCGCCCTCCTGCGGGGCTGCGTAAGCGGCCGGATCGGGCCTGGCATTGCGTGGGCGTTCGGCCGGATCGAGCCAGGAGATCATCCAGACGATGAATCCACAAATGACTGCAAGCGCGGTGTAGAAACGGAAAGCAGACATCATGCACTCCTTTCAAGGCAGGGGGATCACACAGGTCCCACGCTACTCCTGCCGCGGATGCTGTTAATCGTCCGTACGGACGATGCCTGCCCCGTGCCGGTCCGCCGGTTGCGTACGCGGCGATACGTCAGCTGCAATCGGGGACTGTGTTTGCATGATGCCGGCCACCGGACCGCCACCATGTCTGGCGCATGCAGGACAGCATGGCAGCCAGGACGAAAGAGATTTGGGTGAGGGCGCGACTGAGCTTGTGGCAGCCGGCGCCTGGCAGCCTGGCCGCTTGCCGTTTCCAGTTGGGTTGCCGCGTTGGACAAAAAGAAAAGGCTCGCAACAGGGTTGCGAGCCTTTGTTCAGGCAGGCCGATCAGCCAGCGGCTTTCAGGCTGGGCTGCGGTGACAGGACTGCATCCACGCCACGCTCAACGGCCGGTAGAGAATCACTCCCACTCGATCGTCGCCGGCGGCTTCCCGGAAATGTCATACACGACGCGATTCAAGCCACGCACCTCGTTGATGATGCGATTCGACACCTTGCCCAGCAGCGAATGCGGCAGGTGCGCCCATTGCGCCGTCATGAAGTCCAGCGTCTGCACCGCGCGCAGCGCGACCACGTACTCGTAGGTGCGGCCGTCGCCCATCACGCCCACCGATTTCACCGGCAGGAACACGGCGAAGGCCTGGCTGGTGGCCTCGTACCAGTTGACCGGCGCCTTGCCCGGATCGATACCGGCCACGGCGGGCAGCTCGAATGGCGTGTTGCGCAGTTCTTCGATGAAGATGGCGTCCGCTTCGCGCAGCAGGTCGGCGTATTCCTTCTTCACTTCGCCGAGGATGCGCACGCCCAGGCCCGGGCCCGGGAACGGGTGGCGGTAGACCATGTTGTGCGGCAGGCCCAGCGCCACGCCGAGTTTGCGCACTTCGTCCTTGAACAGTTCGCGCAGCGGTTCCAGCAGTTGCAGGTTCAGGGTTTCCGGCAGGCCGCCCACGTTGTGGTGGCTCTTGATGGTCTGGCCCTTCTTGCCCTTGCCGGCCGATTCGATCACGTCCGGGTAGATCGTGCCCTGCGCCAGCCATTTCGCATTGGTCAGCTTGCCGGCTTCCTGCTGGAAGACTTCGACGAATTCGCGGCCGATGATCTTGCGCTTCTGCTCGGGGTCGGTCACGCCGGCCAGGTGGCCGAGGAACTGGGCTTCGGCGTCGATGCGGATCACCTTCACGCCGAGGTTCTTCGAGAACATGTCCATGACCATCTTGCCCTCGTCCTTGCGCAGCAGGCCGTGGTCGACGAAGACGCAGGTCAGCTGGTCGCCGATGGCGCGGTGGATCAGGGCCGCGGCGACGCTGGAGTCGACGCCGCCCGACAGGCCGAGGATGACCTCGTCGGTGCCGACTTGCTGGCGGATCTTCTCGACGGCTTCGCCGATGTAGTCCGGCATGTTCCAGTCGCTCTTGCAGCCGCAGATCTCGTGCACGAAGCGGCCGATGATGGCTTCGCCCTGGGTGGTGTGGGTGACCTCCGGGTGGAACTGCAGGGCGTAGAAGCGGCGCTCCTCGTCGGCCATGGCGGCGACCGGGCAGCTGTCCGTCGAGCCCATCAGCTTGAAGCCTTCCGGCATTTCCAGGACCTTGTCGCCGTGGCTCATCCAGACCTTCAGCATGCCGTGGCCTTCGTCGGTGACGAAGTCGTTGATGCCGTTCAGCAGCTTGGTGTGGCCGCGGGCGCGCACTTCGGCGTAGCCGAATTCGCGGACCTTGCCGTTCTCGACCTTGCCGCCGAGCTGGGCGGCCATGGTCTGCATGCCGTAGCAGATGCCCAGCACCGGGACGCCGAGTTCGAACACGGCTTGCGGGGCGCGCGGGGAGTCGCCTTCCAGGGTGGAGTTGTGGCTGCCGGACAGGATCACGCCGGAGGCGCCGTAGTTGCGCACGAACTCGTCGCCGATGTCGTAGGGGAAGACTTCGGAGAACACGCCGGCGTCGCGGACACGGCGGGCGATCAGCTGGGTGACCTGGGAACCGAAGTCGAGGATGAGGATTTTGCTGTGCATTGAGGCAGTCAAAAAAAGTAAGAATAATGTCGGTCGTGGGTGGGCTTTGCGTCGCGGATGATCACATCGTGAGACCGCGTGGGCTCAAGAGCCCACCCTACGAAATACCGTCCAGGCCGCCGGCGCGTTCAACGCGGCACGAGCAGCCGGGCCAGCGGCAGAAGCCAATACCAAAAGCGGCCGTTTCCGGCCGCTTCTCATTCCGAACGGTAGTTCGGCGCTTCCTTGGTGATCTGGACGTCGTGGACGTGCGACTCGCGCATGCCCGCGGACGTGATCTCGACGAATTCCGCTTTTTCGCGCAGTTCGTCGATCGTCGCGCAGCCGCAGTAGCCCATCGACTGGCGTACGCCGCCGACCAGTTGGTAGATGATCGCCAGCACGCTGCCCTTGTAGGCGACGCGGCCTTCGATGCCTTCCGGCACGAACTTGTCGGCCTTGGCGGTGACGTCCTGGAAGTAGCGGTCGGCCGAACCTTCGGCCATTGCGCCCAGCGAACCCATGCCGCGGTAGGACTTGTAGCTGCGGCCCTGGTAGAGAATGACCTCGCCCGGCGCTTCTTCGGTACCGGCGAACATCGAGCCCATCATGACGGTCGATGCGCCTGCGGCCAGTGCTTTCGAGATATCGCCCGAGAAGCGGATGCCGCCGTCGGCGATGCAGGGCACGCCGGTGCCGGCCAGGGCTTCGGCCACGTTCGAGATCGCGGTGATCTGGGGCACGCCGACGCCGGCGACGATGCGGGTGGTGCAGATCGAGCCGGGGCCGATGCCGACCTTGACCGCGTCCGCGCCGGCTTCGACCAGCGCCTTGGCTGCCGCGGCGGTGGCGATGTTGCCGCCGATGACGTCAACGTGCGGGTAGGTGGTCTTGATCCATTTCACGCGGTCCAGGATGCCCTGCGAGTGGCCGTGGGCGGTGTCGACCACCAGCACGTCCACGCCGGCCTTGACCAGCAGTTCCACGCGTTCCTTGTCCTTCTCGCCCACGCCGACGGCCGCGCCGACGATCAGCTTGCCCTGCGCGTCTTTCGATGCGAACGGGTGCTCGTGCGACTTCAGGATGTCCTTCACGGTGATCAGGCCGCGCAGTTCGAAGGCTTCGTTGACCACCAGCACGCGCTCGAGGCGGTGCTTGTTCATCAGGCGCTTGGCTTCCTCGGTGTTCGCCTCTTCATTGACGTACACGAGTTTCTCGCGCGGGGTCATCTTGGTGCGGGTTTCCGCGTCCAGGTCTTCCTCGAAACGCAGGTCGCGGTTGGTGATGATGCCGACCACCTGCTTGCCCTCGACCACCGGGAAACCGGAGAAGCCGTGCTGGTGCTGCAGGGCGATCACGTCGCGGATCTTCATCGTCGGGGGGACGGTGATCGGGTCGCGCAGGACGCCGGCTTCGAAACGTTTCACACGGGCGACTTCGCGGGCCTGGTCGGCTGGGCGCAAATTCTTGTGGACAATGCCGATGCCGCCTTCCTGGGCCATCGCAATCGCCAGGCGCGCTTCGGTGACGGTATCCATCGCCGCGGACAGCAGCGGGATATTCAGCGAGATATTCCGGGTCAGCTTGGTGCGGAGGGAAGTGTCGGCCGGAAGAACATTGGAGTAGGCCGGGACGAGCAGCACATCATCGAACGTGAGTGCTTTTTGGAGTAGACGCATAGCATTTTCCTATAGGCGCAAAAGCGAATTATACAGAAACCTGTGGTTTGCGTCGCACGATGCCGAAAAAATGCTCCCCTCCGCCCCCCCCCCCCTCCCCCCCCCCC
>DNCF01000315.1:4727-5002 GCA_003484545.1 Massilia sp.
AAAAATGCTCCCCTCCGCCCCGGCCTCGATTGACACTGCCGGGGAATCATGGCGAAATCTGGAATAGTTACGTAAGGAAATATTTTGATGACGCCTACTCCGCCCTTCCCTGCCGTGCGCTGCGCCCTCCGCCCCGCTCTCGGCCTTCTTCTGCTGCTTGGCGCCGGCCTGGCCCAGGCGCAATTCGTCTGGGTCGCGCCGAACGGGACGCGTCATTATTCCGACCAGCCGCCGCCGCCGGGCACGCCGCCGTCGCGCATCCTGAAGGCGCCGGT
>DNCF01000516.1:0-327 GCA_003484545.1 Massilia sp.
AGCACGCCCTGGCCGGCCTGACCAAGAGCGCGGCGGCCGAGTACGCGAAGGATGGCATCCGCGTCAATGCGGTATCGCCGGGCGCGGTGCGTACGCCGATGCTGGCGCGCGTCATCGGCGGCGAAGCCGCGGCCGAAAAGAAGCTGCGCGCCGCCCACCCGATGAACCGTTTCGCCGAACCGGGCGAGATCGCGAACGCCGCCCTGTGGCTGTGTTCCGACCAGTCTTCCTTCGTCACCGGCCATGAGCTTGCCGCGGACGGCGGCTTCACCGCAATTTAGCGCGTCTCACAAAACCGCCATGGCCGCGTTGCAGCGTCTCGCCGTA
>DNCF01000516.1:544-11197 GCA_003484545.1 Massilia sp.
CGTCTCGCCGTACTAGCGTACTGTCTTCGCCGCTGCGCCGGATGGCCGTACCCCTTGCCCTGACAGTTTTGTTAGGCGCTCTTAATCCTCCAGCACCAGCCGCATCGGCTGCAGCATCAGGCTTGATCCGGGCCGCATCGGCACTGGGGCGTTCACCGCCCTGAATCCGGCCCGTTCGTACAGGCGGGCAGCGGCCGAGTTGCCGCGCGTGACCTCGAGCTCGACGAAACGTGCGTTGCGCTCGCGCGCCCAGCCCAGCGCCGTGTCCAGCAAGCCCCTGGCCACGCCGCGTCCACGGCATTCCGGCGCCACCCACATCTGGTAGAGGTGCACCAGCGCCGGGTTGACCCCATCCATCTTGGCCCATACCAGGCCGGCGGCCTTGCCGTCGAGCTCGGCCACCAGCGGACAATCCTTGCCCGAGACCGCCGCCGTCGCCAGGCGCGCGGCCCATTCCTCGGGCGTGCGCGCGCTTTCGGCGCCCAGCGTGCTGTAGAAGGCGTCGGGAGACTCGGCCAGCGAGCGCAGGCGCAGGTCGCGGTAGGCGGCCCATTCGTCCGGATACAGCGGACGGATCAGGGGAGCGGAGCGTGGTGCATTCATGACAGGCAAATAGTATTTTTATATTGCAACAATACTACCATGTCAACGCACTGCATGTTCAATATCCCGGCCGCGGCGCATTTCCGGGCGCGGCGCATTTGGGGCGTGGCTTATTTTGGGCGTGGCTTATTTAGGGCGTGGATTCTGCAGGCGCGCACCGGGCGGCGCGACGCGTCCGGCGCGCAGGTCGCCCACCGTCAGCGCCACCGCGCGCGCCACGTTGCGCACCTCTTCCTGGAAAGCGGTGTCGCGGTCGAGCGTCTCGTGGCTTTCCGCATAGGATTCGTAGTAGCCGACGAAGCGGTCGAGCTGGCCGAAGCTGCCCGAGTCGACCAGTCCCATCCAGTTCAGCCAGTCCGACAGTGAGCGCCGGGTACCCTCGATGCCGGCGACGTCGCCGTGCACCACCAGGCCGAAGGCGCGCCCGGCCAGGTGTTTCGGATAGTCCCAGCCGTCCAGCTCGATGCGCTTGGCCTTCGCGGCGTCCTTGCCCCCGGTCGAGCTCGGGTCGGGATTGCCGCCGTCGGCGCAGACCAGGCGGTCGATCATCAGCTTGAGGACGGCCGGCGCCTGGTACCAGTAGACCGGCGTCAGGATGATGACGCCGTGCGCCGCCACCCAGCGCTCGTAGATCTCGTTCATCCAGTCGCCGGTCTGGCGCTCGGCGTGGTTCGGATAGCAGCTGCAGGGCCAGTGGCACAGCGGCATGGCGGTCGAGACGCAGGCCTTGCAGGGGTGGATGTGGCGGTCGTAGTCGGAAATGATGCGGCTCAGGTCGAGCACGTCGGTCTCGACGCCCTGGGCGGCCAGGGTGTCGCGCGCGAGTTGGGTCAGGCGCCAGGTCTTCGAGATCTCGCCCGGGCAGCTGCCGTCGTTGCGCGCGGCGCCGTTGATCAGGAGGATGCGGCTGGGCGTGGCGGGGTCCTTCTGGCGCGCCTCGGCCGCGAGCAGGCGCTCGTGGGCTTCCTTCCATTCGATCGACAGGTCGTAGTCGGGATCGGCGAAGCCGGGGCCGGCCTTCACCGTGCGCGGCGCCTTGCGCTTGTCGTGGTAGGCCTGCCAGGCCACTTCCTCGACCGCCGCCAGTTGTTCCGCCACCGCCTCGAAAGCCGGATCGAAGAACTGGTCGATGAACTTGCGGTGGAATTCTTCCCGCTCCAGCCTTGGACCCGCCTGGCCCTTGCGCACCGTCGTCATGCCGCCTCCCCATTGATGACGCGATTATCGGCCCGGCCGGGCAGGGCGGCTGTACGTTGACGCACGGTTGGGAGCGTAAAAAAAAGCGGGCGGCGCTCGCAGCGCTCGCCCGCCTTTCGCGGTCCGAAAGGCTTGGCGCCTTACTGACCGGCTGGAGCCGCGGCCGCGGTCGCCTGGGCGCCGGCCGGCTTGTTCAGCAGCATGACCCACAGGCGGGCCGCGTCGGCGTAGCCGCCGCTCGCCTTCACGCTCTCGAAGGTCTTGATCGCCTCGTCCTTGCGGCCGGCCTTGGACTGGGCGATGCCCAGGCGCAGCTTGGCTTCGTCAGGCTGCTTCAGGCCGCCCTTGGCGATACCCTGCTGGATGAAACCGATGCCCTTGTCGTGCTGGCCCATGGTGGAGTAGGCCCAGCCCAGGTTGACCAGGCCGGCGCCGTTCTTCGACTTGGCGGCCGAAGCCTCGCCGCTGGCGATGTTCTTGGCGTCGTCGGCGGCCTGCTTGTTGGCGCGGTCGCGCAGCTGGCCATGGGCCTTGGCGTTCGCGCCCTTGCCCAGCACGCCCGCGGCGTAGCCGGCGTCCATCACGTTCTTCGCTTCGGTCGGGAAGCCGTCGCGCAGGGCGGTCTCGGCCAGGTCGACGTAGTCTTCCTCGCGCATGGTCTTGGTGGCGGCGAACAGCAGGCGCAGCACGGTCATGTAGTTGTCCTGGCTGAAGCCCGGCTTCTTGATGACGCCGACGCGGATCAGTTCGTTCCAGTACTCGTCGCTCGGGTAATAGGTGACCATTTTCTCGACGGCGCTGGCGTAGCCGGCGGTGTCCTTCGATTCATGGGTGGAGCTGAGCAGGAGCTTCATGTCTTCCTGGCTCGGGGCTTTGCCGGCCTTTTCGGCGTCGGCAATGACTTGCTGCAGTTCGGTCTTGGCGCCGGCGTAGTCCTTGTTCAGGTACAGGGCGCGCACCAGCAGCGGACGCGCGGTGGTCATGTCGCCGCCCAGCTCCTGGTAACGCTTGAGCTGCTCGACGGTGGCGCCGTAGTTCTTCGCCTTGTACTGGATGTCGGCGATCGCCAGCACCAGCTTGGCCTGCGATTCCTTCGGCTCGAAGCCGGACTTGATGACTTCCTCGGCGGCGCTCGCGACGCCCGCGTCGTTGCCGCTGATCGAGGCCAGCACCATCTTCACGCGGTTCACCGCATAGGTTTCGTACGGGGTCTTGTTCGGGATCGCTTCCGCCTGGTTGACGCGGTTCTGCAGTTCGGCGGTGTTCTTGGCGGCGACCAGTTGCTGGACCTGGTTCGAATCGATCAGCTTGTACAGTTCCGGACGCACGGTGTTGGCCGGGGCGGCTGCGGCGTTCTCGGTTCGTTGGGCATGGGCGCTCGTCATCAGGGCAGGCGCGCTGTTCAGGCCGACGGCAGCCAGCAGCAGGCAAAGGCGAGCGAGGCGGAATTGGGACATGAATGATCCTTCTAAAAGTTGAGCGGTAGGAAATCCGCGGCAAGATGGCGATTTTGCCAACCTTGAACAAACGCGCATTGTCCCATAAAACGGCCGGGACCTTGCGGCGCAATTGTGCCGCAGGGCGCGCGCTTGCGGTGGCGCGGTTACATTGCGTTACCGAGCAATTCGCGGGATTGAATCAGGGTAACGCAACGCTTCCCGCCGTGATCAGAAGCCCGGCACCGGGCAGCGGCCCTCGGCCTCGATCTCGCCGGCCAGCCAGGCGTTGACCGCGTCGAGCGCGGGCGCCGCGAAGCCATAGGTCATCAGGGCCGGGGCGTCGAAGTCGAGCGCCTGGTAGGGGTTCCACAGCGCCAGGTGCAGGTCCGGGCGCCAGTTCTTGCGCGCGTTGTCGCCGTAGCGGCGGCGCGAGGTCGAGGCCAGGATCGTGAAGCGGCCGTCCTGGGGCAGGGTGTTCCAGTCGAAGCTCTCCGCGTCGGCGAAGGTGACCAGGTCGACCTCGAACAGGCGGCCGAGCGAGGCGGCGATGCCGGCGGCCGGCACGCCGGCTTCCGAGACCAGGCCGGCATCCTCGCCCGCCAGCAGCGGTTCGAGCAGGGCGGAGAGGGCGGCGGCCGGCGTGTTCACGTTCAGCTCGGCGATGCGGATTTCCTGCAGCGGACGCGCCAGCGGATGGTCGATCGCAACCAGTTTCAGGAAGGCGCGCGCTGTCTTGGCGTTCTCGGCCACGAAATAGCCGAGTTGCGAGGTGAGCGCCTGTACCTGGCCGGGCAGGACGTGGTTCAGGGCGCCGGGCTGGGCGTCGGTGGGGCCGAGGGTGTTCGGGATCAGGAAGAGGGTACCGGGCATATTCTTGAATTAAAGGGATCAAACGCCGAAGAAAGGCATGCCGGCGCGGCGCAGCATGCCGGTCAGGGCGATCAGGGGCAGGCCGGTGAGGGCGGTCGGGTCGGTCGAGCCGATCCGTTCGAGCAGGGCGATGCCCAGGCCCTCGTTCTTGGCGCTGCCGGCGCAGTCGTAGGGTTGCTCGATGCGCAGGTAGGCGTCGAGCTCGGCGTCGGGCAAATCGCGGAAACGCACGAAGACTTGCACATTCTCGACCTGGGCCGCCGCGGCCGGATCGGCCACGCGGCCGTCCCACAGGCACAGCGCCGTATGGAACACGACCTCGCGGCCGCGCATCTTTTGCAGCTGGGCCAGGGCGTTCGCATGATTGCCGGGCTTGCCGATCTGTTCGCCGTCGAGCGTGGCGACCTGGTCCGAGCCGATCACGAGCGCACCCGGCTGCAGGGTGGCCACGGCCTCGGCCTTGGCGCGCGCCAGGCGCAGTGCGGTCTCCTCCGGCGCCTCGCCGGGCAGCGGCGTCTCGTCGACGTGGGGCGCGATCGCCTCGAAATGCAGGTGCAGGCGCGAGAGCAGGTCGCGGCGGTAGGCGGAGCTGGAGGCGAGGATGAGGCGCGGAGCGGCGGAACTTGGTATCATGGCGGCCTGGGTCGAGGATTCATAAGTAAAACAGATAGATAACGCTTCCCGGCAAGCCAAGCTTATAAATTGCGGCACGCTTGATCAGGCCAGTGGGCGCTTCGGCAACAGGCGAGGGCGCAGCGGCCAAAAAATCGCGTAAGTCTTTGACTGTGCGGGGACAAGCCTGTTATTATCGCAGGTTTTCCGGGGACGTTTTCTGCAATGAGCGCTTTTGTCATCGACGCCTTTGAATTTTGCCGCAACAATGGCTATCGCGAAGGGGTGACGCCGGTTGCGGAAATGACGCGCCTGGTCGCCGACTGCGCCGACAACAGCGGCGAGATCGCCTGGTCCATCCAGGGCGGCACCACCCCGCAGGGCTACCCGACGATGACCCTGTCCGTGTCGGGTCCCGTCCAGCTGGTGTGCCAGCGTTGCCTGACCCCGTTCGGCTACCGCATCGATTCGTCCACCCAGCTGGTGCTGGGCCGCGACGACGAGGAAGCCGACCAGATCGAGGAAATCCTCGACGACGAAAGTATCGACGTGATCGTCGGCAGCCGCGAATGCGACATTCGCCAGCTGCTGGAAGACGAAGCCCTGCTGGCCCTGCCGCAGGCGCCGAAACACGAGCAGTGCCCCGACACCAGCCTGTTGGAGTCGCTGAAGTCCGAAAAGGTCTCGCCCTTCGCCGGCTTGAAGAACCTGAAATCCGAATAAGTAGTAGCAGTTGTAGTACGTCAGAACGTGTCAAACGCGTGCACAGTCGAGTATGTCAGGGCAGCGTTTCATACAGAGTCGGCAATCGAAGGATTGCCGGTGGGATACTCGATGCGCATGTTTTTTGCAAATCGAATGTGTTAGAATTTTAGAACTTTAGTATTAGGAGTCATCATGGCAGTTCAGCAGAATAAGAAGTCCCCATCGAAGCGCGGTATGCACCGTTCGCACGATTTCCTGGTTGCCCCTAACCTGGCAGTCGAGCCGACCACCGGTGAAACCCACCTGCGTCACCACATCAGCCCGAACGGCTTCTACCGTGGTCGCAAAGTCCTGAAGACCAAGAACGACGAGTAATCGCCGTCTTGCTTTTCTGTACCATGAAAGCGGTGCAACGTATCTCAAGTGCGTGGCGCCGCTTTTTCTTTATCCCCGGCCGCACCATCCGCACCGTCATTTCCACGGTTGCCGTCTCGGGCTGGCGTCCTGCCGGCGAGCGCATGCACCCAGCCGCCCGCCCCCTGTGAGCCGCGGTTCGTACCTCCAAAATGACAATTAAAATTTCCATCGACTGTATGGGCGGAGACCACGGTCCCTCCGTTACGATCCCTGCAGCCCTATCGTTCCTGAAACAGCAGCCCGAAGCCGAACTGATCCTGGTTGGCCTCGAAGACGTCCTGCGCGCGGAACTGAAGAAACACAACGCCGACGCGAACCCGCGCCTGACCGTGAAGCACGCCTCCGAAGTGGTGGCGATGGACGATCCGGTCGAGGTGGCCCTGCGCCGCAAGAAGGATTCCTCGATGCGCGTTGCGGTCGAGCTGGTGAAGGACGGCACGGCGACCGCCTGCGTCTCGGCCGGCAACACCGGCGCGCTGATGGCCGTGTCGCGCTATGTCCTGAAGACCATGGCCGGCGTCGACCGTCCGGCGATCTGCTCGATCCTGCCGAACCAGAAGAACGGCCCGACCTACATGCTCGACCTCGGCGCCAACGTCGACTGCGAGCCGCACCACCTGCACCAGTTCGCCATCATGGGTTCGGTCCTGTTCTCGGCCATGGAAGGCGTGCAGCGCCCGACCATCGGCCTGCTGAACGTGGGTACCGAAGAGATCAAGGGCAACGAGGTCGTCAAGAACACCGCCACCCTGCTGCGCGCCGACCACGAACGCGGTTCGCTCAACTTCTACGGCAACGTCGAAGGCAACGACATCTTCAAGGGCACGACCAACGTCGTGGTCTGCGACGGTTTCGTCGGCAACGTCACCCTGAAGGCGGTCGAAGGCCTCTCGCGCTTCGTGAAATCGGTCTTCAAGCAGAACGTGCTGTCGATGATGGGCGCGGTACTCGCCCGCAGCGCATTGAAGAAGCTCAACCCTGAGCGCTATAACGGCGCCAGCCTGCTCGGCCTGAAGGGCCTGGTGTTCAAAAGCCACGGCGGCGCGAATGCCTACGCCTTCGAGTGGGCGATCAAACGCGCCTTCGATGCGGCGAAATATAATGTACAAGAGCAATTGTCGGCGATGATAGCCGAACTGATGCCAGACACGCCTGACGCCTCGCGCCAGGGCTGATTTCACGGAACAAGGGTGGAGACGTAATGACTGTCTACAGCAAAATCATCGGTACCGGCAGCTACCTGCCGGCGCGCAGGGTCAGCAACGACGAGCTGGCGGCGCAACTGGCCGCCAAGGGCATCGAGACCTCGGACGAGTGGATCAGTTCGCGCAGCGGCATCTCGGCACGCCACTACGCCGAGCCCGAGCAGAAAGCCTCCGACCTCGCGGTCGAGGCGGCCCGGCGCGCGCTCGAGATGGCCGGCAAGACCCCGCTGGACATCGACATGGTGATCGTGGCCAGCTCCACCCCGGATTTCCCGGGCAGCTTCCCGAGCACCGCCTGCATCGTCCAGCGCAAGCTCGGCATGGGCAACCACAGCGCGGCCTTCGACGTGCAGGCCGTCTGCAGCGGCTTCGTCTACGCGCTCTCGACCGCCGACGCCTTCATCAAGTCCGGCATGCACAAGACCGTGCTGGTGGTCGGCGCCGAAGTGTTCTCGCGCATCCTGAATTTCGAGGACCGCACCACCTGCGTGCTGTTCGGCGACGGCGCCGGCGCGGTGGTGGTCGAGGCCTCGAGCGAGCCGGGCATCCTGGCCGCCAGGCTGCACGCCGACGGCACCCATTCCGACATCCTGGCGGTCAAGGGCGCGCCCGAAGGCGGCCCGACGGCGGCCAACGGCGGCTTCCTGCACATGGATGGCCAGGCCGTGTTCAAGCTGGCCGTCACCGTGCTGGAAGAAGTCGCCACCGAAGTGCTGGACGCGGCCAAGATGCAGCCGTCCGACGTCGACTGGCTGATCCCGCACCAGGCCAACATCCGCATCATGAAGAGCACCGCCAAGAAACTCGGCCTGCCGATCGAGCGCATGGTCGTCACCGTCGACGAGCACGGCAACACCTCGGCCGCCTCGATCCCGCTGGCGCTCGACATCGCCGTGCGCGACGGCCGCATCAAGCCGGGCGACAACATTCTGATGGAAGGCGTGGGCGGCGGCTTCACCTGGGGCGCGATCCTCGCCCGCATGTAATCACACAAGGACTAGAACAAGATGAGCAAATTCGCATTCCTGTTTACCGGCCAGGGCGCGCAAGCGGTCGGCATGCTGAACGGCTTCGCCGGCAACCCGGTCGTCGAGCAAACCGTCGCCGAAGCGTCGGATGCCCTGGGCATGGACATCGGCAAGCTGATCGCCGAAGGCCCGAAGGAAGAACTCGACCTCACCACCAATACCCAGCCGGTGATGCTGACCGCCGCGGTCGCCGTCTACCGCGCCTGGATCGCCGCCGGCGGTCCGCAGCCCGCCGTCGTGGCCGGCCACAGCCTGGGCGAATACTCGGCCCTGGTCGCCGCCGGCGTGATCGATTTCAAGGACGCGGTGCCGCTGGTGCGCTTCCGCGCCCAATCGATGCAGGAAGCGGTGCCGGTCGGGCAGGGCGGCATGGCCGTCGTGCTGGGCCTGAATGCCGACGACGTGCGCGCAGTTTGTGCAGAGGCGGCGCAAGGCGAAGTCGTCGAAGCCGTGAACTTCAACGAGCCGACCCAGATCGTGATCGCCGGCCACACGGCCGCCATCGACCGCGCCTGCGAGATCGCCAAGGCCAAGGGCGCCAAGCGCGCCATGAAGCTGGCGGTGTCGGCGCCGTTCCACTCCTCGCTGTTGAAACCGGCATCGGACCGCCTGCGCGACTACATGGCGAAGCTCACTTTCAATGCGCCGCGTATCGATTTGATCAACAACGTCGATGTCGCTATCCTGAACGATCCGGAAGCGATCAAGGACGCCCTGGTGCGCCAGGCCGCCGGTCCCGTGCGCTGGGTCGAGACCATGCAGAAGATGGCCGCCGACGGCATCACCCAGGTCATCGAATGCGCCCCGAGCAAGACCCTGATCGGCATGGCCAAGCGCATCGACCCGGTGCTGGCCGGCGAAGCCCTGGTCGACCAGGCCGCGCTCGAGCGCGTACTCGCCGCCGTCAAGGCAGCCTGAACCAATTCGCACTAGATAAGGACAACAATTAGATGAATCTGCAGAACCAAGTCGCCCTCGTCACCGGCGCATCGCGCGGCATCGGCAAGGCCATCGCCCTCGAACTGGCCCGCCAGGGCGCGAAAGTCGTCGGCACCGCCACCAGCGAAGCCGGCGCCGAAGCGATCGGCGCCTACCTGGCCGAATTCGGCGGCAAGGGCGTGGTGCTGAACGTCACCGACGCCGAGCGTTGCGCCGCCGTCGTCGACGAAGTGCAAAAGACCTTCGGCAGCCTGTCGATTCTCGTGAACAATGCCGGCATCACCCAGGACAACCTGGCCATGCGCATGAAGGACGAGGAGTGGGACAACGTCATCACCACCAACCTGACCGCGGTCGGACGCCTGTCGCGCCTGGTCCTGCGCGGCATGATGAAGGCCAAGGCTGGCCGCATCATCAACATCACCTCGGTGGTGGGCGCCTCGGGCAACCCGGGCCAGATGAACTACGCCGCCGCCAAGGCCGGCGTTGCCGGCATGACCCGCGCCCTGGCGCGCGAGATCGGCAGCCGCAACATCACCGTCAACTGCGTGGCGCCGGGCTTCATCGACACCGACATGACCAAGGCGCTGGGCGAAGGCCAGCACGAAGCGCTGCTGACCCAGATCCCGCTGGGCCGCCTGGGCCAGCCGGAAGACATCGCCCACGCGGTGGCCTTCCTGGCCGGTCCGACCGCCGCCTACATCACCGGCACCGAACTGCACGTGAACGGCGGCATGTACATGAATTGATGCGGAAATGCGCCGGGCAGGGCTTTCATCGCGTTTTGGCCTGTTCGAATCCCGGCGAATTCTCATCTTTTAGCAGAAGTTTCGGCTGAAATAACGTCAGACGCCGAAAATAGTTTTTCGGCGCGCAAACCTGATAAAATGCGCGCACTTTCCGCAACACATACCTAATGGAGCCATAACATGTCGGATATCGAACAACGCGTTAAAAAAATCGTCGCTGAGCAACTGGGTGTTGCAGAAGCCGACATCAAAATCGAGTCCTCGTTCGTTGACGACCTCGGCGCTGATTCCCTGGACACCGTTGAACTGGTGATGGCCCTGGAAGACGAGTTCGAAATGGAAATCCCTGACGAGCAGGCTGAAAAGATCACCACCGTCAAGCAAGCTATCGACTACGCAACCGCGCACGTCAAGGCCTAAGCTGTTTTAAGTTTTTCGGGAGAATCGCTTGAGTCGTTCACGCAACCGCCGCGTCGTCATTACCGGCCTGGGCTGCGTTTCACCTATCGGCAACACCGTTGCCGAAGCGTGGAGCGCGGCGCTGGCTGGCAAGTCGGGCATTGCCAACATCACCAAGTTCAATGCCGAGCCGTTTTCGACCCGTTTTGCGGGTGAGGTGAAGAACTTCAACGTCGAAGACTACCTGCCGGGCAAGGAAGGCCGTCACATGGATACCTTTATCCATTACGGCATGGCTGCCAGCATCCAGGCACTGCAGGATTCGGGTATTCAGGTTGCCGAGGAAAACGCCGACCGCATCGGCGCCATCGTCGGTTCGGGTATCGGCGGCCTGCCGATGATCGAAGCGACCAAGGAAGAATACGACGGCCGCGGCCCGCGCCGCATTTCGCCGTTCTTCGTCCCGGCCTCGATCATCAACATGATCTCG
>DNCF01000070.1:0-369 GCA_003484545.1 Massilia sp.
GCCGGTCTCGACGACCCGGACGAAGGTTTCCATCAAGCGTAAGCGATCCATGTCTTTTACCTATTCCAGTCGGGAATAAATCTTATCATTCGTGCGGGCTACCAAGCGATGCTGGGAATACTCATACTATCAACTGTAGCGGCCGCCGGCGATTTGATTGAAGGACCGGCGGCCCTGATATCGCTCACCTTTTTCACGGACCAGACCATGACCCACAAACTGTTCGAACCCGCCCGCATCGGCGACATCGAGGTCGCCAACCGTGTCGTGATGGCGCCGCTCACGCGCAGCCGCGCCGACGAAGCCGCCGGCGACATTCCCGGCAGCCCAATGAACGTCGAATATTACCGCCAGCGCAGCAACGCCGGC